>JAUWLI010000059.1 GCA_030613765.1 Phycisphaerae bacterium | reverse complement strand
TAATTGATAATACTACGCAATCCAACTATTCAAGCCACTTACTTTAATCCTCAAAGCACCTTCAGATGTTTGAAATGAATTGAAATTACCAATTATCGACCTTTTTTCATATCCTTGGATTTTTACAGCCCGGCGATTCCGTAATGAAAGACGGAAAATCGCCTTTAGCTTTAGAAACCTGCTTTGAGACCAAATCCAACAATCTCGAAATCGGTGATATTTTTTCACCCGAAAACAAGCTTTTTACGTAAAAAATGAGCATGCTGCTGAAATCAAAAAATATTATCAGAATTATTCAAATTTTTTATTGACTTTTATGTATTATTCTTCATAAAATGAGATTGTGACTAAGTATATAAAAAACGCGTAAAATACTTATCTTACGTAAGATAAGCCGTTTGTAACTATGGAGAGTATGGTGTATGGAAGCAAAGGAGGAGTTTATGAAAACTCGTGTTTTCATCGGAATTATTGTCTTTTTGTCTGTCGCTTTACTATCAACTTCAGCTCAAGGATTGGTGATACCTCTCAGTACCCACAGTTCACAGCCTTCAGGGCCCAATAGTGTTCCAGCCAGTTGGATGGACGCAAGCATGAATTTGTCTGTTGCCAATGTTGGGTATTGGGAACTGACGCTTGCTGTATCAAACCTGACCCCTGAAAACGCCGGCGACACTGCCTTTGATATGAGTGAACTCTATTTCAATACCAGTGCGCCCATATCAAGCCTAACACTTAATTCGGTATCGGTCGGTAACGTGAGTGATTGGACACTGACTCTTAATATGGACAACATTCAATGCGATGGTTTTGGCCTGTACGATATAAGCATCGTAAGCAACGACATAGCTTCTATACATATCGATGAACTGGAAACCGTAACATTCAAAATAACAATTGACGGTGGTACTCCTCCATATTCAGATACTGATTTCTATGACCTGTCGTTTCAAAACGATAGCCACATCTTAGCATACGGCGCCGCAAAGTTCATTCATGGTGGGCCAGGGGACTTAAGTGCCTATGGGGCATACGTACCTGAGCCGGCCACGATACTCATGCTTGGCTTAGGTGCATTAGCTTTGTTGAGAAAACGCAGGTCTTAAACCAAGGAATATAGTTTTGATGATTAGTTCAAAGGCTGTTTATTTTTCACAGCCTTTTTTTTTTGCCACAGATCATAAAATTTACACGATCTGTTGAAAGCGTTCCACCATGTTTTTCCATCACAGTATTCCAGGAAAGACGTTATTTAATTCAACTGAGGATTCGACAGACCAACTCAGATGGATCTAATCTTTTGGGATTTTTGTGATTTGCCTTTTCAGTTCGGCCAGCAATGCGTGCATTTGGGAGTCACTTTGCTCGGCCTGGCTAATCTTGTTACAGGCATGCATTACGGTAGTATGGTCCCGGCCGCCCAAATGCCCTCCAATTTCCTCGAGGCTGTGTTTCGTTAGATTTCTCGCTAAATACATGCAAATCTGGCGGGGCATAGTAATGCTTTGACTGCGTCTTTTGCTCTGCAAATCCGCAAGACGAACATCAAAATGACCAGTAACAACTTCGATAATATCAGTAATACTTATATACCTGGCCGCTGATTCAATTTGCCCTTCAAGAGCTTCCTGAGCCAATTCAAGGGTAATAGGCTTACCGGTAGTCGTTGACACGGCGTAGAGAGTTGTCAAAGCACCCTCCAGTTCCCTGATATTTGCATGTGCTTTTCGGGCAATATATTCAGCAATTTCATCGGATATAGTAATACCGCGAACGTGTGCTTTCTTCTGCACAATTGCCACCCTCGTCTCATAGCTTGGCGGGTCGATTCTGGTTACCAAACCCCAGTTAAACCGGCTGATAAGACGCTCCTCAAGTGAAGATATCTTCCCAGGCGGGCTGTCGGCGCTAAGGATGATTTGTTTGCCGTTGTTATAAAGGGCATTAAAGGTGTGGAAGAACTCTTCCTGACTTTGCTCGCGTTCGCGAAAGAACTGAACATCGTCGATCACCAGCACATCGACAGTACGAAACTGGCTTTGAAAGCCGGCCAAATTCCCTGTCTCGATGGCTCTGATAAATCTGTTGACGAAATCTTCACAACTCAAAAACTGTATTACCGCCTGATCAGATTTCTGCCTGACCTCGCAACAAACTGCATGCAAAAGGTGGGTTTTACCCAGGCCGGAACTGCCATAAAGAAAAAGAGGATTGTAAGTATCGCCCAACGAATGGCTTACAGCAACGCAACTGGCGTGACCAAGGCGGTTGCTCGGCCCAACTACAAAATTATCAAACGTATAATCAGGATGAAATTTAAGCCCGAGCATAGGTTGCTGAGAGCGACGCCCAGTCTCATCCCGGCTAACAATATTGAAATCAACAGTTACAAGATGGCCTGTTATTTGTTGAGCAGCATGGGTGAAGCTATTTTTGCAGTTGTCACGTAAGAACTGAACGGTTGCCTCATCGGGACAACCAACTTCGAGTGAACCCCCGCTCAGGTGTGTAACCGTTAACTTCTCAAACCACCTCCGAACGTTGGCTGGGTCAATTACTTTTACACAATCAACAATATCAACGAAAATGTCTTCAACTTCCCGAACTGCCAAGACCACCCTCCTTTGCGAAAGGCCTACCTAATCTGCGCTCTATGAAAACAAAAAATAACCATCAAAAACTTCCCTGTTAAAAACTCTTACAAGGTCGAGAACAGGCAACCACTCCTGCCTGAGCAAATCCGCTAATCGAAATCTAATTTGAATCGCTTGCTTTGTCAAAAACAAACTTACAGAAAAAACCAAAAAAATGCAAATTTCTTCAGGCCAATAAACTGTCCCCATATAAAAACGAAAACCTAAAAATTCAAAGAGTAAATCCGGGGAATTGCGAGATCAATAGTTTTCGCTTTACGATTTTCACTATTTTCTATACGCTATACCCTATACGCTACAATTAAGGAAGAAATCATGGGAATTTTCACTAAGACAGCTGGATATTTCAAAGACCGGTTGGGCAAAACGCGTGACAAAATTACCAGTTCGCTCTCTTCGGTACTCACTCTGGGCAGAAATATCGACGAAACCCTGCTCGATGAGTTGGAAGAAACGCTGATAAGCGACGATATTGGTGTAGAAACGACGGACAAGCTTGTATCCAGCCTGCGAGATGCTTACCGCAGCAGGCAAATCGCAACAACCGACGAAATAATACCGTTTCTCAAGGAGCACATCAAAAACTATTGGCCGAACCGCGATAGACAATTACATACTGCCCAGCACCCTCCTACCGTCATCCTGGTTGCCGGCGTCAACGGCACCGGAAAAACCACCAGTATCGCCAAACTCGCCCATATATTTACCCAGAATAACAAAACAGTTTTGCTGGCCGCCTGCGACACGTTCCGTGCCGCCGCTGTAGAACAGTTAACAATCTGGGCTGAACGCATTGGTGTCCAAATAGTAAAGCACAAAACCGGCAGCGACCCGGCAGCGGTCGCTTTTGATGCCTGTGAAGCCGCCGTTGCAAGAGGCACAGATATCCTGATTCTCGACACAGCCGGCCGATTGCACACAAAAAAAGACTTGATGCAGCAATTGACCAAAATTCGCGACGTAGTGGCCCGAAAAATCCCCGACACGCCAAATGAAGTATTGCTTGTCCTTGATGCCACTACGGGCCAGAATGCAATTATTCAGGCACAGATGTTCACAGAAGCAATTAACGTCACAGGAATATTCCTGGCAAAACTCGACGGTACAGCACGCGGCGGAATCGTCATTGCTATTAAAGACCAGCTCGACATACCGGTAAAATTCGTTGGCCTCGGCGAAAAACCGGAAGATATCGCAGAATTCGACCCAGAAACGTTTGTCGAAGCATTGTTTACGTAACGAATCTTCTCGGAAGAGCAAAATAATGAAAACATTAGCAAACATAGCTACAAAAGCTGCAGAAAATGCTTGCAATTTTAAGATGGTTTTTGTATATTATGGAATTATCGGAGAACAGAAAAGGTCTCATTAAAAGCTATATGTGGGAAATCTCGTATTACATAAGGCCTGTACACAGGTAGGATGTTTTTGTGGGGTAAAGGAGGAGATTTTATGACCGTTTTCTCAACACGAATAAAGTTTCGTCTGTTCCTGGTTGTTCTTATCACAATTTTGGTAATAGGGTCGACAACAAGCATAGTCTTTGGCCAATGTGAATTCGACTGGAAACCGGGTCAAAATCTGCCAGGTCTGAATGGCTGGGTTTTCGCAGTAACCCCCTGGGACCCTGATGGAGCAGGACCGCAGCCGGAGCGGCTTGTTGCAGGAGGCTATTTTAACAAAGCCGGTGGTGGGGATGCCAATGCTATTGCCGCATGGGACGGCAATAGTTGGCAGCCGCTCGGAGGCGGAATGGATAATGATAATATTGTTCGTGCCCTGACGGTTTATAACGGCCAGCTTATTGCAGGGGGCTATTTTACCACAGCCGGCGGTGTGGATGCCAATTACGTTGCGGCCTGGGACGGCAGCAGCTGGCAGCCGCTTGGTAGCGGGATGAATTACCGTGTCGCCGCCTTGACTGTCTATAACGGCCAGCTTATTGCAGGAGGTTGGTTTACCACAGCCGGCGGTGTTACTGCTAATTATATTGCTGCGTGGGACGGCAATAGCTGGCAGCCTTTGGGAAGTGGGATGAGCGATTATGTTTATACTCTGACCGTATATAACAATCAGCTTATTGCAGGAGGCAAATTTACCACAGCCGGTGGGGTTACTGCTAATTATATTGCCGCCTGGGACGGCAATAGTTGGAAGCCGATTGGTAGCGGCATGAACAACATTGTCGGAGCCCTGACTGTCTATAATGGCGAGCTTATTGCAGGAGGAAATTTTACTACAGCCGGGGTTGTTTCCGCCAGTAGAATTGCCCGCTGGAACGGCAGCTCCTGGCAACCACTTGGAAGCGGTATGAACGGCAATATCCATGCCCTGGCGGTCAATAACGGCCAACTTATTGCAGGAGGTTATTTTAACACAGCCGGCGGTGTAAATACTAATTCTATAGCTGCATGGAACGGGAGCAGTTGGCAGCCGGTTGGAAACGGATTAAACGAACGGGTCTTTGCACTGACGGATTATGACGGCCAGCTTATTGCAGGAGGTCTATTTACCACAGCAGGTGGTATAATCACTAATCATATTGCCGCCCTGGACGGCGATAGTTGGCATCCGCTTGGAAGCGGGATGAACGGTTATGTCTTAGCCCTGACGGTCTACGACGACGAACTTATTGCAGGCGGAATGTTTAATTCAGTAAGCGGTTTAAATACTAATCATATTGCAGCTTGGGATGGCAGCGGTTGGCAGCCGTTGGGAAGCGGGATGGGTGTTGATTATCCTCATGTTTATAGCCTGACGGTCTATAACGACCAGCTTATAGCAGGAGGAGCTTTTACTACAGCTGGCGGTGCAGATGTTAATTATATCGCTGCTTGGGATGGCAACAGCTGGCAGGCGCTTGGAAGCGGGATGAATAATTGGGTCTGGGCCATGACAGTCTATAACGGCCAGCTTATTGCAGGGGGCACCTTTACCACAGCCGACGGTGTTTCCGCTAATGGTATTGCTGCCTGGAACGGCAGTACCTGGCAGCCGCTCGGAGTCGGGCTGGGTGGTTATTATCCTCATGTTTATAGCCTGACGGTCTATAACGATCAGCTTATTGCAGGAGGTTTGTTTACCACAGCCGGCAGTGTAGATGTTAATTATATCGCTGCGTGGGACGGTAACAACTGGCAGGCACTGGGTGGCGGGGTGAACGACTCTTTTACTTTGTTACCGCCTTCCCCTCGTGCATTGACCGTTTATAACGGCGAACTTATTGCGGGAGGTTATTTTAGCAAAGCCGGCGGTGTAGAAGTCAACGGGATTGCACGATGGAATGGCAGCACATGGCAGCCGCTCGGAATCGGGCTGGGTGGTGATTATCCTTTAGCTCTTGACCTTGCAATCTATAGTGGCAAGCTTATTGCAGGAGGTCTATTTACAACAGCCGGTGGTGTAAGCGCTAATTGTATTGCTGCATGGGATGGCAGTATCTGGCAGCCGTTGGGAAGCGGGGTGAATGATGAGCTTAAAGCCCTGAAGGCCTACAAAGGAGAATTGATCGCAGGAGGCAATTTCACCATAGCAGGCGATTACGTTTCCGCTTTCTGGGCGAGGTGGGGCGTGCCTGAAGTTCATATTGGTGATTTGAATCATGATTGTGTTGTGGATTGGCCTGATTTGGATTTGTTTACCGAACGATGGCTGGACAAGGACTGCCTGTATAACGGCTGGTGTTACGAAGCCGACCTGAATTATGATTTTACAGTGGACTTTAAGGATTTTGCTGCGCTGGCCGGCAACTGGCTTATCGGCCAGTAACAGCAAACTGAAGCCGGAAGATATCGCCGAATTTAATCCCGAAACATTTGTGGAAGCATTGTTTATATAACGAACCATCTCGGAGGAGCAAAAAAATGAAAGCACTGGCAACCACAGCAACAAAAGCAGGTAAATTACTGCCTGTTGCCCTACTCACAATTCTTTTATCCAACACTATCTTTGCCGAAGAAAGAATCGTGAAATATCCGCCAAAGTCCGAACCATTGCTTTGGCCATCGGAGCCTCCCGAGGATATTCCCTTCGAACAATCCGAAGATTTAGTCGGGATATTATTTACGGGCGTGCATAGTGACTATCGAGTAGCGGACACTTGGTATCCATCCTGGGCCTCGGATGACAATCTGTATTCTCCATGGACAGACGGACAAACCGATGGAATGGGATCCAGTTCCGGTGGCCGCAATGCAACCACCGGCCAGGCCGTAATGATTGGCAACGACCCGCTCAATCTCAAAATCAAGGCTCTCGGCACAACTAAGGGCGACCCGCATCCATACCAGGGACGCTATCCCTGTGGAAGTCTTGTTTACAACGGTGTCTGGTATTACGGCACCTACTGTTTAGGCCCCGCTGGACGCGTCATGCACGATGGCATGAGATGGAACTGGCCGGTATTGGGCCCGATTCCGGGATTCCGAATCTCCACCGACTATGGCAAAACCTGGACCGACACACCTCACACACCGGCTAAGCCACTTTTTCCTGAACCTGCCGAATTTATGGGCCCGCTAAAAATCGGCTCACCAAAATTTATCGACTTCGGAAAAAATATGGAACATTCACCAGACGGCAAAGCTTACCTGGTCGGTTACGGAGCTGAAGAAAACGATCCTAAGCCGCGATACGCCAACCTGAGTTGGATATCCGGCGACCAGATTTATCTGACCCGCGTTACACCGAGCATCAAAAACATCAACGATGAATCAAAATATGAGTACTTTGCCGGATACGATAAGAAAAGTAAGCCTGTCTGGTCCTATGACTTTAACAACATCAGGCCGCTGTTGGAATGGAACAACAATATGGGCTGCGTCACAATTACCTATAATGCACCGCTTAAGAAATACCTAATGTGTGTAACCGATGGTTGGCCGACGGTCGCGAAGATGAATTCTTACATCCTCGAATCCGAAAAGATTACAGGCCCGTGGAAGCTCGTAACATATATGAAGGAATTCGGCGAACAGGGGTATTTCCTCAATTTCCCCTCTAAATTTATCAGCAAAGACGGACTAACGCTCTGGCTGTGCTATTCAGGCAACTTCAGTCAGGGCTGGAATAACATCCGATTCAAGGCCATACCTCCAGGCAGCCGCTACGGCCTTGTCCTGCAAGAGGTCAAACTATTAAATCCCACTATGCACCGACAGTACAAAAAGAAGCAGAACCAACAGCAGCAGAAAGACCCACTTAAGAGCAATGTCAACGTCGCTCGTAAAGCCACTGTAACTGCTTCATCAACCTACAAAGGCTACACTGCCCAGGCAGCTATTGATGGAATCGTGGGCGGCTACCCGGAAGATATCTCAGCCGAGTGGGCTACCGACGGCGAAAAGGCATCGGCAACATTGCGATTGAACTGGGATAAACCACAAATTATTAATCGCGTCTGGCTTTTTGACAGGCCCAACACACACGCCGACCAGGTCACTACCGGCAAGCTTATCTTCAGTGACGACAGCTCGATAAATTTTGGTGAGCTGCCCGATAACGCCTCTGCTGCCAAAGAAATCACCTTCCCACCCAAAAAAGTAACCTGGCTCAAGTTTGTTGTCAGTTCCGTCAAGCCCCAAACACAGAATATCGGATTAGCTGAAATCGCAGTTTTCAGCCCCGAGGACTAAAAAAAGGGTTCGAACTATGATTTTTTTTAACGCTAAACCTAACAAGAAAAGTCTGGCTCATGTTTTTTCAGTACTTTTGATAGGTGCATTCGTATCGACACGCCCTGCATTGCCAGCTCCGAAACCAGTTCCGCGCATGCAGGTCATACCACAGCCCTATCATCAGGCTTCGTTTCAGCGATATGGTTTAGAGATTGCCCGATACCACTTCGGCCCTGCTCTTCATCGGCCATTTATATTTCCAGTAATCGGCCCTTCCAGCCGCTCCCTCACACGTATGGGTCATCCACACGATCCCGAATCCCACAGCCACCACAATTCAGTCTGGATTTCGCACCACGATGTCGGCGGTGCTGATTTTTGGAGCGATGACGGCAAAGGAAAGATTCGCCACAAAAGGATTGTAAAATTTGAAGATGGCAACCGGGCTTCTTCTATAATCGCAGAAAACCAGTGGGTGAGGAATAAAAGCCAAGTTCTTCTTTCAGAAACACGCCGGGTAACAACCGTACCGCTCGACGACTCCGAATGGCTTATGATTATCGATATGGAATTCAAGGCCGAAGATACTCCGGTTACGCTGGGAAAAACACCTTTTGGAATGATCGGCGTCCGAATGGCTAAAACCATTGGCGTCAACGACGGCGGCGGGACAATTCGAAACTCAGAAGGAGCGGTCAACGAAAAAGAGGTGTTCTGGAAGCGAGCCAGATGGGTCGACTATTCCGGCCCCATAGCAAGTGGAAAACAGGAAGGCATTACGCTTTTTGACCATCCGGACAACCCAAATTTTCCCACCTATTTTCACGTCCGCAACGATGGCTGGATGGGAGCTTCTCTAACCTTTGATGCGCCAAGGACGATTCAACCCGGCAAACCTCTGCACCTTCGTTATGGACTATATATTCACAGCGATATTAAACCAAAGGACACGATCGAAGCAAAGTGGAAGCATTTTTCGAAAATTGAGCCAGCGAAGCTGGAAAAAATATCAAAGAAAAAATAAAACATCGATTTCAGTTAGTCTCTCTCAGCAGCCTTCACTTATTCCTGAACATCTTTTTTATAAACAAAAAGCTGATAAGACTTGTATTTCTTGAAGTCTTCTCCCGCTCTGCCCCCTTCTAAATACTTTTTATGAGTCTTCTCTATTTTTTTCCTGTATTTCCATTTTAGAAATTTTAAAGCGATTGGGTGCCTGTTCTCAAAAAAGCGAATACCCACATCTACAACAGGCCGGATCACGTTCTCCAGTATATCGCTAAATAAATCCATAGTTGGTGCAGTTTCTTCAGTAATATCGGCGTTCTCAACAAGCTTAAAAGGGAACTTTGAAATGAGGTCATGAAATTTGCTTAACTTGTGCCCGCCACCCATTACCCCCTTGCCTTTGACGTCTTTTTCAAAGACGTCAGATATAAACAAATGGCCTCCGCTCTTTAAAAACTCATTGGTCTTCGAAAGGGCTTGTTCAACATTCATGTACTGGAAACTTTCACAGAACAAGACCATGTCATATCGATTGCTGGTTTCCATATCTTCATAAAAACACTCAAAGATATGGCTTCTGTCCCCCAATAGTTTGCCGGCTTGCTCTTTTAGAAAAGGACAGGGAGAAACACAATCTACCTGGTATCCCATATTAAGTAGCGCCTCCGCCACTTCACCTGTGCCACAACCAACATCCAAAATAGTCTTAACACCATCAGGAATATGCGAGACGATAAATTTGACATACTCATCCTGAGCCAGGTGTAAATTCGCAATATCTACATCGATCTTGTCAGTCCAATACCCATAATGAAGATGCTTCATTTTAAGAAAATATCTGCCGCAGATGGAACCGACCTCTAATCCCAGGTTACGCGATATAACTTTTTTTGCCTTCTTCACAACTTAAACTCTTTCTAACCTTGTAAGGTCACCATTTGCATTACCCCTTTCAGGATTCAGCAAAGAAATGCCCTGTATTCTCGAACTGAACCAGAATATCATATTCCCGGATAGTTTCCAAGAAATTCCGTTTTGGGCAGTCCTCCCGTCAGGGGCATTGCATATTCGATAAAGGCATCGGTTACACCATTGCCCTCGGCGTTAATAAATTCATCAGGCATGGATTTTGTCTTCTCAGCCACGTTCTTAAGCTCGGTTCGGAACAGTTCAACTTTATAATCCGCCCCGTTGCCAAGCCGTTTAATCGCTACCGAACCATTGTCCTCTTCCATAGCAAATTGAACGGCATGACGGCCGCACCACCTCGCCTCACGAACATCAACTTCCGATTGCAATCCAGCAAAGCACCTTTGCAGATACCCAAATGTATCGGCTCGCACCCGCTTTGCGTTAAGTTTGCTCTTTACCTGCCCTGCCAGAAAATCAGCCAGCGCACCCGTGCCGGACAGTTGTATATTACCGTGTGAATCCGTTTCAGCCTCTTCAGCCAGTTTTTTAGCCCACGTAATACCGTCAGAGTCACAGATCCCCTCGCTGGCCGTAATCACGCACCGGCCCAGCTTTTTCAAAACACCATCCACATCGCTTAGGAATTTATCCATTGAAACGGGCCTTTCCGGAACATATACCAGATGCGGCCCGTCATCATCCCTTTGTTTGCCCAGTGCAGTGGCCGCGGTCATAAAACCCGCATGCCTGCCCATAATCACATCGATTTTTACACCCGGCAGTGTACGGTTATCTAAATCATCACCCATCAGCGCACAGGCCTCGAATTTCGCGGCGGTCCCAAAGCCCGGACAATGGTCGGTAACCAGCAAGTCGTTATCCACCGTCTTGGGAATATGAAATGCCCGAATATCAAAGTTTATGTCATCGGCCATACTATTTAGAATATGGGCTGTATTAGCCGAGTCGTTGCCTCCGATATAGAAGAAGTATCGGATATTTCGCTTCCTGAAGACTTCCAGAATCCTCGAACAGTATTCTTCATCCGGTTTATCCCGGCTGGAGCCAAGGGCAGAACATGGTGAAGCGGCCACGATTTCCAGTGTATCAGCCGAGACTTTTTTCAAATCAATGAACTGGTCGTTTGCCATTCCGACTACAGCGTGAAGCGAGCCGAAGAGGTTCTCGATTTCCGGATGTTTGTTTGCCTCTTCGATAACGCCCACTAAGGACGCATTTATCACGGCGGTTGGTCCGCCTGATTGTGCTACAACTGCATTTGCTCTTGGCGCATCTGCCATTTCATAAAATCTCCATAAATATTTGTCAGGTTACAATTACGGAAAACGAGATTATACACAGCCAATTCAAAGATACAAGGATAATCGGAAATTGGCTTTGTTCCGGCTTCGCCAGAAGCT
>JAUWLI010000350.1 GCA_030613765.1 Phycisphaerae bacterium | reverse complement strand
CCTCGGTCTTGGCAACAGGAATAATCCGGCTGCAGGTGGTTCGGGTACAATGTACTTTGACGATATTCGTCTGTATCCTCCGCCGCCAGCACCATAAGCTGTGTGAGTGGGAATTCTCACAGATGAGATTTTTGATGCCTGTAGAAAAGAATCCCGAGAGGTCGGGATTTTAGTGTGTGGCCAAAGAAAATTAAAATTATTTTAACTCTTTTTGAAGGAGGACTATTATGTGTAAGAAATTGGTTTATTTAATTTCTTTTGTTTTGGTGCTGTTTCTGGCCAGTAACGCCTTCGCTGCTGATGATCCGTCTTTGATCATATACTATTCCTTTGACGAAGTTGGTGATATTGTCGTGGACCAATCCGGCAAAGGCCACGACGGCGTTGTAGTCGGCGACATCACAGCAGAGCCCGGGGGCAAGGTCAATGGAGCTGCCAAATTCGAAGGCACGCTTGGATCGGAAGGTATGAGTTACCTCGACCTGGATGGCCCAAGTTTTCCTACCGAAGATATTCCAACATCCGGTATGACGCTCGCCGCCTGGATAAAATGTGAGAATACAGGCGGACATCACGCTATCTTCAACGCCAGAGCGGGCGATACGACCTGGCTTGTTCACCCTGAAGCCCGCAGTAACGGTGAATTTAGATGGCTGCTCCGCGCTTATGGCGGGACTACGATATTCGACGTACGCTCAGGTGTTGTACCGTGGGGCGAATGGGTGCATTTTGCAGGCATATATGACAAAGCATCCGCTAAGGCGTATGTGTATAACAACGGGGAGTTGGTTGGAGAAGCAAACGTTAATCCCCCTTTGGATATAGCCGGAGATTATGAGCAGGGTGCTCGCGTTGGATACAATATTGATAACGCAAGGCCTTTCACGGGACTTATGGATGAACTCTTCTTGTACAAGCGGGCGCTGTCACAAGCCGAAGTCCAGAACATTATGCAAGGTCTGGATTTTCCGTATGCATTTAATCCCGGCCCGGCTAATGGCGCCATGCATGAGGATACTTGGGCGACTCTTAGCTGGTCGCCGGGATCTTCTGCAGTCTCGCACGATGTGTATTTCGGCGAGAATCTTGATGATGTGAAAGACGGAACTGGCGATACCTTCCAGGGTAACCAGACTGCGACGTTCCTTATTGTCGGCTTTCCCGGATTTGCCTATCCGGATGGTCTGGTTCCAGGCACCACATACTACTGGCGGATTGATGAGATTGAAGCCGACGGCACGATACGCAAAGGCGATATCTGGAGCTTTACGGTTCCTCCAAAGACAGCCTACAATCCTGACCCGCATGATGGTACCGAGTTTGTTGACTTGAATGTGGAGCTTAGCTGGACAAAAGGTTTCGGTGCGATGTTGCACACCGTGTATTTCGGCGATAATTTTGACGATATGTACAACGCCACCGGCGGCGCTTCCCAGGGAGTGGCAACCTATATCCCCGGCCCGCTTGAATTAGAGAAGGTTTATTACTGGCGGGTTGATGAGTTTGATGCCGTCGACACGTATAAAGGTGATGTCTGGAGCTTTACGACTCCGGGCGCCGTCGGGAGTTTAAATCCAGCTAATGGCGCCACAGATGTAAAGCAAACGCAGGTTCTCGAATGGATTGCTGCAGATAGTGCCGCTTCGCACGAGGTCTATCTCGGCACAGATAAAGATGCCGTCCGCAGCGCTGATACAGCTTCACCAGAGTACAAAGGCACCAGGAACCTTGGCTCTGAGAGCTATGAACCTGGAAAACTTGCCTGGCTCACCACTTACTACTGGCGTGTTGATGAGGTCAATAATGTCAACCCCGACAGTCCGTGGACAGGTCCCCTCTGGAGCTTTACGACAGCCGACTTCCTTATCGTGGACGATTTTGAAGACTATAATGCCGGCGATAACCAGATATGGGTATCCTGGCATGATGGGCTCGGCTATGGTGCACCCGGCGTCGATCCTTACTTTGCCGGAAACGGCACCGGAGCAGCAGTCGGAGACGAAACCACTGCTTCATATACCGAGGAAACTATAGTTTACGGCGGTCGCCAGTCGATGCCGTTGACCTACGATAACAATAAGCAGGGCTTTGCTAAGTATTCGGAAATAGAGAAGACACTAGATTTCCCACGTGACTTTACCGAGGAAGGCGTTGAGGAATTATCAATATGGTTCCGAGGTTATCCGGCATCTGTCGGGAGCTTTATCGAGGGTCCGGTCGGCACCTACACGATGACCGGTTCCGGCGCGGATCTCTGGAATGTGAACGGCGTGGAAGCTGATGAGTTCCACTTTGCTTATAAGATGCTCACCGGTGCCGGCTCGATTGTAGCAAAAGTCGAGAGCGTCGAAAACACGAACGCCTGGGCCAAGGCCGGCGTGATGATTCGCGAATCGCTTGAACCGGAATCAAAGCACGCCTTTGCGTGTGTTACACCTGAGAACGGTGTTGCCTCGCAGGGTCGTCCCGATACGGGTGCTGCCAGTTTCAACACCGCTCAGAGTGGCATCACTGCACCTCACTGGGTGAAGCTGGAGCGTGACTTAGCCGGTAACTTTACCGTTTCTCATTCTGCCAACGGTTCGGCCTGGGAGGCGGTGACGGGCGCCATGTCGCAGAACATCCCGATGGGCGCGAATGTCTATATTGGTTTGGCGCTGACCAGCCATGATGCGGCTTTGACGTGTCAGGCCGTATTCTCCAACGTCACGACTACCGGCTCGGTTGGCCCGCAGTGGACAAACCAGGATATCGGTATAGCCAGCAACGCTGCCGAGCCGCTGTATGTAGCTCTGTCAAATAGTGCCGGAGCGCCTGCGGTGGTAGTCCACGATGATCCGGCTGCGGCAACGATAGACACCTGGACCGAGTGGGTCCTCCCGCTCCAGGCTTTTGCAGATCAGGGCATAGTCCTGACCAACGTTGACAGGATTGCGATTGGCCTGGGCGATAAGGGCAACACGACAATCCCCGGCGGTTCTGGTAAGATGTTCTTTGATGATATCCGGCTGAATCGACCGGAACCAGAGCCACAACCGTAAGCTGGATTATATATAGCAGTTGAAGCTACAGATTTTAACACATCGGGGCCTATATCGATTTGATTCGGTATAGGCCCCGGCTAATTTTTTCGCTCACACATAATTAAGACATTTTCCTT
>JAUWLI010000260.1 GCA_030613765.1 Phycisphaerae bacterium | reverse complement strand
TACGATGACCTTATCCAGTGTTCTGTGGACGAAGGGGTAAACGTGCTTTTCCTTGGTGCAGGACTGCCGCTGGGGCTTCCCAAGACATTGCCGCTGGACAGGCTGGGTGAACTTGCTACGAAGTTTGCCCCTATAGTATCTTCCGGTAGAGCGGCTAAATTAGTATTCAGGGCCTGGCAGAAACGGTACAACCACGTACCCGATGCTGTGGTTGTAGAAGGTCCGTTAGCCGGGGGTCATCTTGGCTTCAAAAAAGAGCATATCGACAATCCTGACTATGCGCTGGAAAAGCTACTGCCGGAAGTGATAACCGCGGTAAAGCCCTACGAAGAGCAATTCAACAGAAACATTCCTGTAATCGCCGCTGGAGGGATATTTACAGGTGCGGACATTCATAAATTTATGCAGTTGGGAGCTCAGGGAGTGCAGATGGGGACCAGGTTTGTTGCAACCTATGAGTGTGATGCTTCGGAGGAATTTAAGAAGGTATATTTAAACTGCAAAAAAGAAGATATTATCATCATTGACAGCCCTGTTGGATTGCCTGGTAGAGCTATACGGGACAATTTTCTTGAGCGGATTTCGTCAGGGGTTAAGGAAAAATTTAAATGCAACTGGAAGTGTTTGAGAAGTTGCGATTTTAAGAATGTGCCATATTGTATTGGTCTTGCGCTGACGAATGCAAAAAAAGGAGATCTTGAAAACGGATTTGCTTTTGCGGGAGCTAACGCCTATAGGGTAGATAAAATCATCTCTGTTAAAGAGCTTATTGAGACGTTAGTTGAAGAATATATGGCCGTTGCGACGCAGCAACCAACAGCAGGTGGAATACCGGCATAAACGCTTAGGAATAAGTAGCTTAAAGGTTAGAGAAGGAAATTGAAATGAATATCTACGTTGGAAATTTGTCACATGAGGCAACTGAAGACGATTTGCGTCAGGCTTTTGAAGCTTTTGGTCAAGTCATATCGGTCAAGATCGTAAGGAGCAGGTCGACAGGTGAATCAGCCGGATTTGGGTTTGTTGGAATGCCAGTTTCGGAGGAAGGCCAAACCGCAATCAGCGAAATGAACGGCAAGGATTTGAAGGGACAGAGCATTAAGGTCGAAGAGGGTCGGACGAAAACTAACTATCGTGCCAGTGGAG
Organism: Phycisphaerae bacterium; assembly: GCA_030613765.1. The sequence goes on along the minus strand of JAUWLI010000260.1, from coordinate 3,504 downwards.
GCGGTGGAGGCAGACGAGATGGTTCTGATCGTGGCCGTGGCGGTGGTGGCAATCGCGGCGGTTTTGGAGGGGGCCGTGGCGGACCTCGCTACTGACAAGGGCACTCTCAGAGATACTTTATACACGTTACCACTCATCCGGAAATAATACTTTTAGAAACCTGTGGGTATGGAATAGCCAGGCCATTTCCCTTTTAGTAGTTAGCACCAGGCAGACTCAAGCATGCTCTTATCAACCAGGATTTTCAATATTCAGCATGACGATCCTGGCAGATACTGACGTTAACTTTAGTATGTTATAGTGATATTTTCCATAGAAGCGTTAACAAGGTTCAGCAGCAGGAAAAGGTAGATAGCTACTTTGAATCAACCAACGAGGTTACAGTGACAGGTCTTGCAGTGTCTATATGGGAAATACCTGTTAAAGCTTGACGGAGACAACAGAATCTCTTATCAAGAAGCACTTCCGACATACTTATGCAGCAAAATGGAAGATGGTTTGATTAACGGGAATCCACATGAAGTCAATAGCAGCAGTATTTACATTCTTTGTATTTCCTGCATTTTTCTCGGTGACAACCATGGCAGGCGAAACAGGACATTACGTAAACGGAGTCGAGGGTATCAAGAGCGGTTCTGTTCCCGGCCCGGGCCTGTACTACCGCCTTTACAATGTATCCTACAGGTCAAACGACCTGACTGACAGAAATGGAAAAACCATCGACAACAGCTTTGATTTGAGTGTCTTTGCTAACGTCCACAGGCTTATCTGGGTCACTGACAAAAAAATCCTCGGCGGCGATTATTTCGTCCATGCAGTCATGCCCCTAACCTACACCGATTTTGAGATCAACGCTGCAGGCATAAAGAACAATGATTTCGGCCTTGGAGATATCGATTTCTCACCATTAAGCATAGCGTGGCATCGGGATCGTTGCGATCTGGCCGTCGGCCTTGACTTCTTCGCCCCAACCGGCAAATACAGCAAACTCAATCCCGCCTCACCCGGTAAGGACTTTTGGACAACCATGTTCACCGGGGGAGCCACATACTACTTAGACAAAGAAAAAACATGGTCAGCCGCAATCCTTGCCCGGTACGAAACTCACAGCACAAAGGACCACTCCGATATACAGCCCGGCGACAACTTCCACTTCGAATGGGGTATCGGCAAGGTAATCGACAAAACACTTGAGGTTGGCTTGGCCGGCTACAGTCAATGGCAGGTAAGCAGTGATAGCGGCTCCGATGTAACATGGTCAAAATCCGTTCATGACCGGGCCCACGCCATAGGCCCGGAAGTCAACCTTGTCATACCTTCAAAGAGCATGGCTCTTACATTTCGATACATCTGGGAGTTCAACGCTGTCGACAGCCCCAAAGGCCAACTGATGGCCCTGACCCTCACAAAGCGATTTTGATCTGCTCTGCCGTTCTCGATGAGTTTAATGAAACGGTATCCTCTGACACATGCTGGGAAAAGTGTCACAATTCTGACTATCGAACGCAAGTGGACAAGGCTTTATTTGTTTTTTTTAATAGGAGTTGAATGTAGTAGAGATAGTTTTGCCTTTTTTCTATTGAAAACTATACCTCCCTCACAATTGTCCAGGATTAGAGATAATCTAAAAACTATTGATGATGAGAACTGTGTGGGGCAGGTTCTTGTCCGTTCGCTTGTCACGAAGTTTTTGGGAAATCTAGGATTAATTAGTCAAGCCTGCGATAGCGGCGCCAATCAATGTTGCGTTTTCCACGTTTATAATCTCGTAGAACACGCCTTTTTCGTTTACGAGATAGTCTTTCAAATAATACTCAACACGCTGCTTGAGCGACTTTAATTGATAGAAAGTGGTTCCTTCTGCGACGATACAGACCGGCCGGCAGGGATTATGGCCTTTGCCGCTTTTGATAGCGGCGGAGGATAAATTGATGGCTGTCAGTTTTGCAGCTCGCTCTATTAATCTATCAATCAGGTAGTATGCTGTGGCGAGGTCTTCTTCACCCGCTGATTGTAAGGCGGATGACAGAGGCCCACTCTTAGCTTCAGGATAGGACATATAGTCATTGATATCTTTTGTGCTTATTTCTTTGATTTCCTTCAGCTTCTCTGCGGAATCTTTAGATAAAAGCCCTTCTTTGGCTGCCGCACGGACGGTCCATAAACAAAGCGGGCCGAGATAGGCGCCTGAAATCATCTTTTCAAATGTGTACCTTTCCGGGCTGTTTGAAGATTGATCGAAGTCTTTATCTATTTTTCCCTGTGGTGCTTTGTCGAAACCGCCTGATTCGACATTTACTATCTGACTTTTGGTAAGGTCCAGGTCTTTTGTTTTGGTGATGTTCTTATTGGTCTCGATGTAGCTGCAATTTGTCCCTGTGCCCAGGATAAAGCCGATGTAGGTTTCAAAAGACATGCCTTTAACATCAGCTCTGCCAGCCAGGAGAGTGGCCACCGTGTCGTTGAGGAGAATGATATTTTTTTTGTCGGTATTTCCTGAACTGCTGATGGCAGCATTCAGATTTTCGCCAATCATGTTACCTGCGACTTCATCTGCCTTGATTTCTTTGGAGAAAAATAAAACCCGGCCGTCTTTATTGGGAAATATTTCAATCGGATATGAAAAGCAAAAGCCAATGTTCGCGCTTTTATCGACAACTTCATCTAAATAGCCTGCCATCGTGTTGAAGAATTCGTCTTTGCTGACCTGCTGTTTTACTCCTGGCATAGGGAAAAGCTTAAAATTTTCGATTTTAGAGTTTCCATCGTTGTCGAAGCTGATAGTGGCCACGCGAAAGTTTGTTCCTCCGGCGTCCATGACTATGACAGGAGTATTCAGTGGGATTTCCCTCTCGGTTTCGATATAGGTTGGCAGCATGGCCAGGGAGCTTTGCTCTGCGGCCAGGCCTCGTTCCATTTCCTTAAGGAAGGCCTGACAGGTATTTACCATGTCGAAGTCGGCAGGATTCATTTCGTTTTTGTTCAAAAAATCTGTGACTTTAGCCTTCACTTCTTCCACAGGTTAATCTCCTTTGTATTTTGAAGTTATTCGAAAAGTCAATCCGGGTAGCCGTCAGGGTGCTTGTTATGCCACTGCCATGCGGTGGCAATTATTTTTTCCAGCTCGGGGTATTGTGGTTTCCATCCGAGTTCGGTCCTGACCTTTGTGGCATCGGATGTTAATATTGGCGGATCACCCGGCCGACGGTCCGCTTCTACAACCTTAAAATCTTGACCGCTAACCTTCTTTACAGTTTCGATTACCTCTTTGACGGAATAGCCCTCGCCGTTACCTAAATTGTAAACCAGTTCAGGGTTATGATCCAGTTTTTCCAAAGCAAGCAGATGTGCCCTGCAGAGGTCCTCGATATGAATGTAATCGCGAATGCAGGTGCCGTCGGGCGTAGGATAATCGGTCCCATAGATTTGGACCTCGCTGTTTTTGCCCATAGCGGCTTTTATGATGAGTGGAATCAGATGCGATTCAGGCCTATGGTCTTCACC
>JAUWLI010000097.1 GCA_030613765.1 Phycisphaerae bacterium | reverse complement strand
CGGAAGTATTGTGGTGTCCAGCCAGGGGGCCGGCTGTCCGCAGCTTACCCAGGAGATTATCCTTTACGACAAGATTAAGCGAATCGATTTCGCCAATCGGATTTTGAAGGATTCCACTCCCCTTCTGGAGCTTTATTTTGCTTTTCCATTCAAAACGACCGGGAAGCCTGATTTTCGGTTCGAAGGCTCCAACTCAGTCATCAAGCCTTTACGCGACCAATTCCCCCGGTTCGAATTCCAACTACTACGCGGTACAGCACTGGGCGGATGTCTCAGATGGAAAAACGGGTGTGACATTGTCCTGCGTCGACTCGCACCTGTTAGAGTTTGGCGGATTGTGGCCCTGCTACGTTTCACAGGCCCATCACGGCGTGACGCCACCCGATTTCGGGTGTGAGTTTGTCAAGCAGAGTCAACTTACAAAAGGCCATATGTACTCATTTGTTTTGGACAGCAACTTTCGCACTAACTTTCAGCCGGTTCAGCAAGGTGATATGCTTTTCCGCTATTCTATAACGACACATGAAAAAGGGTGGAAAGAAGGAGACTGTCGTGATTTTGGCTGGGCGATATGTAATCCGCTTGTCGCTGTACAGGTAAATGGCAAAAGGAAAGGGACGCTTGAGAGAAAAATGAGCTTTTGTCAGGTCGATAAGCCAAATGTCTTTCTACTAACGTTAAAGCGTGCCGAGGACGGAGATGGAATAATAGTTCGTCTCATTGAAACCAAGGGCAAAGATGCTACAGCCACACTTACAATCCCTCATCTGACCATCAAACAGGCATATCGAACAAACTTGGTGGAGGAAAACAAAGGAAAAACAACGTTCACGGAACATACAATCACAGCACCCATAAAGGCCTTCGGGATAACAACCATTCGCTTTCAAACATAACTTTGACAATTATCTTCTTTTAGCTTAGAATTGGAACCTGTAAAATTCTTTTCGGGTTTATGCGCCGCATTGCCCATAACTTTTGAAAGGGAGAAAAAATGAAGAGAATTACAGTATTTTTAACAATTACAATTGCTTGTACGTTGTTTCAACCGATTATTTGTGCAGCGCGAACTCTCCCTATTCTCGAGAAGATCGGCGTGACGCGCGGAATCTGTGTGGTTCTGGGCGATACGAAGTGCGAGCTTGCTCTGAAACTCTCGAGCCAAAGTGAACTGCTGATATATGTCCAACTTCCAAGAGAGAAAGATGTGGAAGCTGCACGCAAGATAGTTGACGCAGCCGGCTTCTATGGAACACGCATATTTGTCGAAAAGGGAGATTTGACGAGATTACATCTGGCTGACAATATCGCCGATGCACTTGTCGCTGTAGGTAATGCAGCCGGGATTTCCAGGGCCGAAGCACTACGTGTCGTGCGGCCGCAGGGAAAAGCGTTACTGGGGGGAAAATTATTGACCAAGTCGTTTCCCAAAGGAATGGACGACTGGAGCCATCCATATCACGGCCCGGACAACAATCCTCAATCGCAAGATCAAATCGCTCGGGCACCTTACCTGACGCAGTTTTTTGCTGAACCTCGATATGCACCAGTACCTCAGGTGGCTGTCGCCTCGGCGGGTCGTGTATTCAAGGCATTCGGGCACGTGGCGTTCAAGAAACGAGAAGAGTCTCTCCTTAATAAGCTCGTGGCGTTCAATGGTTACAACGGCACGGTCCTATGGAAGCGAGACCTGACCGAAGGCGTTATGATTCACCGCAATACAATGATAGCAACGCCCACGACCCTTTACGTTGGAGATGACAAATCATGTAAGCTTATCGACGCGGCAACCGGACGATTAATGGATGAGATTGTTCCCCCGACAAAGCGTGCTGGAGGTACATTCTGGAAGTGGATGGCCTTAGAGGATGGTGTACTCTATGCACTTATGGGAGAGCAGGAGCAAAGAGATCCAACAAAGCGATGGCAGCGAAATAATCACGGTTGGCCGTGGAATCCAATATCAAAAGGATTTAACCAGCCGCAGCATCCCTGGGGATTCGGTCGAAATATATTGGCAATTGAACCAAAATCGAAAAAGGTCCTGTGGGGCCATCGGGAGGATGAGCCCATTGACAGCCGGGCTATGTGTATGAAAAACGGACGAATTTACATCTTCCGATTTGGGTCGTACCTTGCCTGTCTGGATGCGAAAACAGGTAATGCAATTTGGCGTAAGACGCCGGACAATGCATACAAACTTTTCGAGTCACTTGGTTCGTATTCGAATCGGCAGGATTGGCGTACAAATTGGCGAACTACAAACTATCTCCAGTGCAGTGACAAGGCTGTGTATTTTGCCGGTCCTCAGATTGATAAGCTTCTTGCCGTCTCGACCCAGGATGGCAGCATCCTCTGGGAGAATGCCTACAGTAACTTTCAGTTGGTCCTGCGGGATGATGGGCTCTATGGTATTAGCGGACAGATTGACAAACATCCAAGCAAGAAATTTGACCCTCTTACCGGCCGAGTACTGGCGGAAATTAACAAAAGCCGTCGGGCCTGTACCCGGCCGAATGGCTCTGCCGACGCCATCTTTTTCCGTGCTCAAGGAGGTTCGGTGCGTTTAGACATTGCCAGCAGGCGTCCGCAATGGATTTCACCAATGCGACCCCCGTGTCACGATGGCGTAACCATCGCCAACGGTCTGTTGTATTTCTGGCCCTCGGTGTGCGACTGCCAGCTAACGCTCTATGGTATCACTTGCTTGGGACCGGCAGGCAATTTTGACTTCCGTCCACAGGCGACCGAATCACAACGTTTGGAAAAAGGTCTCGGGGATTTGAAAAAGGTCGCCAGTCTGTCAGAATCAGAAGTTGACTGGCCTACTTTTCGTGGTGACAACACCGGCAGTGTAACAACAGAAGTGACCATTTCTGACAAGAGCAATTTACTATGGCGGTTTACACCGATGACGGCTACCCATCCGACAGCTCCAGTCACGGCCGGCGGCCTGGTATTTATCAGCGGCGATAATGGTATCGTTCAAGCACTGAATTCAGCAACAGGCATGCAGCAATGGAAGGCCTATACTGGTGGCACAGTTCGCATTCCACCAACCATATGGAATGACCGGGCTCTTGTAGGCTCGGGCGATGGGTGGGTTTATGCCTTCGAGGCACTAACAGGCCGACTGCTCTGGCGGTTTCGAGCGGCCCCGGTCGAGCGTAAGATACCTGTCTATGGTTCTCTGCTATCCACCTGGCCGGCCGCGAGTGGAATCCTTGTCGAAGACGGCATTGCCTATGTTTCCGCCGGTATCGTTAACTATGATGGCACGTATGTCTATGCGCTCGATGCCGAAACCGGTGAAATCAAGTGGCAGAACAACACGTCGGGTCATCTCGACCAGCAGGCCCGAACAGGTGTGAGCGTGCAGGGGCATCAAATGCTTCACGATGGCAAGCTCTACCTGGCAAGCGGTACCTCCATTTCACCGGCCATCTATAGTCTCACAGATGGAAAGTGCCTTAACGATCCGAAACCTCTGGCCAACTGTGTATCACAGAGCCCGCGAGGGTGGGAACTTTCTCTGCTTGGAGAACAAGTCGTAGCTTGTGGAAGGCCCTTCTATGCACACAATGTCTTTGACAACACCGTTTTCAACAAAGTCTTTCTTACATCAAGCAGCGGCCGGGACGTTGCCTGGGTAAGCAACCAGAATAACAAGATGGTTTTTTGCTTCGGTAGTATCAATAGACAGTTATTACGTCAACGCATGGCTAATCCAGGCAATCGGTTTAATATTGACTGGAAAAAGCTTGACATTAAGGAAAAACCTCTGTGGAGCTACAACTGTAAAGAAAGTGTCGCTCTTGCAGTATGCAAGAATGCTGTGGTAGTCGCTAATAGAACAAAGATTGTCGCGTTGGACCTTAAGGATGGCGAGGTGCTCTGGTCACAGCCGGTGTCATCACCCCCGGTTCCCTGGGGTCTGGTCGTCGACCGCAACGGTAATGTAGTAGTGAGTCTCGAGAACGGGCAGGTCCTGTGCTTTGGGGGGATAGACCAAGTTTCGGTACGGTAGTCAGGAGGAGTAAAAGGCGCTTATGGTTCCTTGGGATAATATACAGCTATCACGGCGATTTTGTATCATTGCTTTGACATTGCTTTTTAGTGGGGGTTGCTGCTTCAGTAGTAAACCCTCGGCGTCACTTTCGGACGAGAAATATACCAGGCAAAGTGCTCTTGGTATGATAAAAGCCAGTCGTGGGGTGCTGGAACCAGTTTATGCCCCTTTAGCTGAGCAAATTGTCGCAGATTTTAACCTGGACAAAAAGACCGGTATCGGGATTGACCTGGGAAGCGGGCCGGGCACACTCATTATCGAATTATGCAAACGTACATACCTTCATTGGATTAATGCCGATATCAATCCGCATTTCTTTGCGTATTTCTTCAGGAGTGCAGAAGAACACGGCTTTGGTCATCGAGTAAGTGCAGTGTTCACAGACGCTCACTCTCTTGCCTTTCGTGATAATTATGCAGACATAATTATCTCCAGGGGTTCTTTCCGTTTTTGGAAAGACAAGGTTAAAGTATTCGGTGAAATCTACCGCGTACTCAAACCTGGGGCTACGGCTTACATAGGACGTGGTTTCTCGGAAAATCTGCCAGTTGAAATAGCAAAAAAGATACGGGCGCAACAAGGTAAAAAGATGAATTACGACGTTGAAAAAACGGCGAATGAACTGCGTCAGATTATGATTGACTTAGGCATCAAAAAGTATTATATTCATAAGTTGAGACCTGCCGGCAGTGAAGGAGTCAACTATGGGATTTGGATTGAATTTTACAAGCCGGAAGGTAAAGTTAAAGAAAGCCAATAGGAGAACATATCAAATGCGAAAGAGTGACAAATCGAGAATCGGTTTTACTCTGATAGAGTTATTGGTGGTCATCGCTATTATCAGCTTATTGATGGCGATATTGATACCCTCGCTGCAGGCGGCCAGATTTCGAGCTTATGAAACATCTTGTGCCAGCAACCTTCGGCAGGTAAACCTTGCTTTGATAATGTATGCTCAGGATGACGATGAAGGCTGCTACCCGCTGGAGCCGACCGAGCACAATCCGCATCCGGGTTTACTGGACAAGCTCCATGCCTATGAAAATGGCTTGCTTATGAAAGCTTTCTACTGTCCCCAGGCTGAATACATGGAAGCGTTCGCCCAGATCCCAGACAATTATATACCCCCAGGGGGAGTTGATTCAGTAATTGACACAGCCGAGAACCGCCAAATTGGAAATATTACCTACGTGTACTGGAGCTTCTCGGCAAATAAGGCAGAAGCAAGTGGGAAGACCTGGCGCGACCCGAAGTTTTTCTACCCTCGCCAGCGATTGATAGACGATATCCAATGGTTGGCCGAACCCTACGATGAAATGCACCCACATCCTCAGGCGCCACTTAGCGAGCGCTGGGTGGTAAGTGATTTCTGGCGTAAGAAGGCACCTTTCCCACATGGGCGCAAAGCTGGAAATAAAGAAGGCGGCGTTAATGTGACTTTTCTGGACGGTCACGTCAACCGGGTATGGAAGAGACCCAGGGACAACTGGCGCTGAACCTCAGAGAATAGAGAACAGACAATCTGACATTTGATTTCTTACTTCTTTTATTGAGAGCAAAGATCACAAAATGTGGATACAAGACGACGAGTTAAAAGCTGGTTTTTTCAGCGTGTTCCCAAGAAAATGGCTTTTCTTTATTAGGGCAATCCTGTATACTACCTTGTCTTGCCCGGTAGTACATATAGTATCCTGAAAAGTAAGCCCTCGCTTATCTAAGAAACTCAAGACAAGGAGAAATCATGGGAAATAAACATACCTTTATGCCAAAGATTATCTTTCTTATATTCATGCTCAGTGTAGTGAGTTTGATGGTGATTGGCTGCGGCAAGAGAAAGACAGATGAAGAACAGGAGCTTGTAGTTCTGTGCGGCAGCTCATTTTCTAATCCTATGGATGAGCTTTGCTCGCAATTCACGGAGCAGACGGGAATAAAATTCGCCACGACAGTCGCAGGCAGTGAAAATCACCTGCCAATAATAAAGACCGCACATAAGGGTGATATCTTTGTCACGCATGATCCATATCTGAACTATGTGCGTGATGCCAACTTCCTGTCGGATTATGTGCACGTTGGATACGTATCCCCTGTATTGGCTGTTCAACGGGGAAATCCCAAAGAGATCAGCAGTATTCAGGATCTCACACGCCCCGGGCTTACAGTGGCTCTCAGCAATCCGGAATACTCTACCTGCGGTGAAATGGTTTTTGCTCTGTTAGAGAAAAAGGGCATAAAAGATGCGGTAATGAAAAACGTGGAAAACCGGTTGTTAAAAGGACACCCTGAACTTTGCAATTTATTGAAAACCAAAACTGTTGATGCTATTATCACCTGGAACGGCGTTGCACATACTTTCCGTGACAGCGTGGAGGTTGTTCCGATCCCATACGAATACGAGGAGGAGAGGCGTGTCCATGTTATGGGCTTGAACTATTCCAGCAAACCTGACTTGCTAAGGAAATTCCTTGAATATGCCCACAACAGGGGTGAAGCAGTCTTTACCAAACATGGTTATGTGAAATGAACAAAAGGGCAAATATAATAAAACAGCTATTCTTTGCAGCAACACTTGTTGCAGCCATTTTACTAACCGCATGTGACCGGAAAGAGCCGAAACAAGAAGAAGCTGCAGGAAAAGAGCTGATGTTATACTGCGGGGCCGGCATTCGTCCTCCGGCGGCTGAGCTGGCCGAAGCTTTTGAACGCAAACATGGAGTGAAAATCATAACCAACTATGCTGGAAGTGAAACATTATTGTCCACAATAAGGCTTGTCCGCACCGGTGATCTGTATATGCCTGGCGATAAGCACTACGTTGAACAGGCCGCCAGTGAAGGTATGATACATTCGCACAAATCTGTTTGCTACTTCATTCCAGTTATCCTGGTGCAAAAAGGCGATCCAAAGAATATCCAAACATTACAGGATCTGCTCAGGCCCGGAGTCAAACTGGGCTTAGGTAACGCCAAGGCTTGTGCCATCGGCCGAAAAACCAGGAAAATATTTACCAAGAACAATATCGTCTGGAGCGATATTGAAAAGAACCTCAAATTCCATTCTATGACAGTTAACGAGTTGGGTATGCAGATACAAGCTAAAGCGCTCGATGCGGTTATTGTCTGGGATGCCATCGCCCGATACTACAGCGAATATGGCAAATACGTTCGCATACCCATTGAGCAAAATGTGATTTCTACAATAGATATAGGCGTACTCAAGTTCACCAGAAATAGAGAACTGGCTGAAAAGTTTGTGGATTTTATTTGTTCTGAGCGGGGCCAGGAAGTTTTTAAAAAATATAACTACAGTACAAAATCCCCGGAATAAATTTGAGTCTGCCGGAAGCGACAATCCAAGTTCCAATTCGAGGCCATATCCGTAAGTATTTTTATTGTAAATAGTAACGTTGCTGGTTATACTATCCGGCGTAGGATCCAAAATTGGAACAGTCAGGAATGTTTTGGAGATCAGTTATGATAGGCCAATTGTCTAATCCTTGGTGGATTTTTATTCTTTTGGGTATCAGTGCGGGTGTCCTTAGTGGTGCTTTGGGAATAGGTGCTGGAATTATACTTGTCCCTGCGCTCGTGTTACTTTGTGATTTTGAACAGAAGAGTGCCCAGGGGATGGCTTTGGCGGTGATGATACCTATGGTATTGGTCGGAGCACTGAGGTACTGGAAGAATCCTGATGTTGATATGAACGGAGCAGTTATCGGATTGATTATCTTAGGCGCTCTGGCAGGTGTATTAGCGGGGACGGAATTAGCGGCCAGACTGCCGAGCCATATCTTACGAAAGGTATTCGCGGCTGTCCTGCTATTAGTGGCAGTGAAAATGTTTATGGGCTCGACAAGACCGAAACGACACGGTCCTGATGAGAGTTTGACGAGTCAGAAAATAACGAATATGGTTGAAAGTGAAGGTACAAATAATGAATCAGCAGAGTAGTAACGGGACTGTACGTATTTTCAGTGCCAGAGCATGTGCGGCACCTCTGGAGAAGGCCGCCAAGTTGTTTGAAGAACAGACGAATATTCATATAGAAATCAGCGTATGCAGCCGCCATTGTGCCCAGCCGGTTGCAGAAGAGGCCACCGGAGCAACCGGCGGCGATGATTTTCTGTTGGAAATTGCCGATGCCGGCATACATGACCTTGCCATAGCAGGGGCCGAGTATCTGCTTGATGACGGCGAGGTAAGAGGGATTGTGCAAAGGCATCAGCGCCGTACTATTGCCTACCGTCGTTCGGCTATTATTGTGCCTGTGGGCAATCCCAGGAATATACGCTGTGTGGAAGATATAGCCAAACCGGGCGTGCGGGTTGGTGTGTCGGTCATAGATTGCCTGAAAGGATTGTGGGAAGATATCAGCGCCCGGCTTGGGCTTTTGGATAAGATTCGAAAGAACATCTGTTATTACGCCAATGGCTGCATTGCTATCGTTGAAGCAGTGGCGACCGGAGAGATTGACGCGGCATTTGGGTGGACGGCTTTCCAACATATGGAGCCGGATAGAATAGAAACCATTGAAATACCCGAAGAACAACAAGTGTTGAGAGGAACATGTGTGGGACTGTTGTCTTTCGCTAAGGAGACAGAGGCTGCAACACAATTTATGGATTTTCTGGCAAGTCCACAGGCACGTGAGTTCTACAAGGAATATGGATGGGTTATTAAGGAGAACTAAACAGAGGCCGGGTCATCTATTTTGGCGCCACCCATAAGAATTGGAGCTTGAAGCCTGATAAGACTTGTCGAGAAAATGATAACAATAACTTTATCCGAAAATCCTATCACCTTGAAGAATAAGCGGTGGGAATGGGTATTCTCACTTCTGGTATATTACTGGCAATATTTTCTGTCTTTCGTGTTTAGAAGCATAGCTCTTACCAGTTTTCTGCTGCTGTGGGCAACTTCTTATAAATGGGCACGAAAACGACTTGGACGTAATAAACGGAAAGGTCTTCACTCTATGGAGTAT
>JAUWLI010000109.1 GCA_030613765.1 Phycisphaerae bacterium | reverse complement strand
TACGAAAATTTGGCTCTACCACAATAATAAAACGCATGTTCTCCTAACCAGCTCCCACTGAGTGTTGACCTCACTTTCGCTCTTGCTTGTGCTTAAAATCACTGCAAGTTTTATCAGCCCACACAAAAGCACCTTGCACTTTCTTGCCATCTGCCTCAATAGAACTTGCTTCTTTCATACAATCGCCCCACAAATGCTTGCTTGAACTAAAAGTCTTATGCACAAAATATTCACAATTCTTACAGACTTTTTCCATCGGATCCTTTCCTATTAGTCTCAGTCAAATCCTCTCCACACCCCCACTTAGAATCGCTAATTGCTCCCCTTGAGGTGAAGAACTTAACAAAGTCAAAGGATTCGTTTGCAAATTCCATCCTCACTATTTGAGATGGCGGCAAACCCAAGAAATTGTTGCTATTGCCGCCTTCAAAATCCCAAAGGTAGTAGCAATCTGAATCATCCCCTGCGGTGGACGGACTATAGAAAATGGGACCAAATAGTCCGTCTCTGATGTCGCCATTCTCGTTGCTGAAAAAGGTCAATTTGACTTTGTTCCTGCCTCGGATTGCCTCGACAAAAATATCGTGGTTACGGTGCATAAGAATCCCTTTCTTTAAATAAACATAGAACTTACAAAAGCTGCTTTCCGCCTGCCCTGTACAAATCCATAATCAATGTAGAAAAAATCGTAGTTAGAGTGCTGTAAGCATATTTATAAAACCTCCATTGCTGCATTACTAAACTCGCTTTCACCATATTCATTCATAACAATGATACCGGACTTCAGTTTTTTATCATGGGATTTGTCGAGAGGTGACGCCTTGCTGATAACAGCAGTGGCGACATTTTGTTCTCTGTGCCGTCTGCGATATTGATTACATTTGAAAGCTCATCGACTACCATCCCAAAATAATCTTCGTGTAACTCGGGGTGTTGGAGAATGACAAAACATGTTGTGGCAGTCATTTCCGTTGGGCCTTTCCCATACAAGACTTTAAGGTCAATTACTGGTATTTCACACCCCCAGGGATTGACATCACCCCTGATATATTCAGGTTTGTCCGGCAGTGGCCTTAATTTTGTCCAACCGGCAACTTCCAATTCCATACCATCGTTCTTTTCGAAAAATGTAAAGGTTAGATATTCACCTTCTTTGCTCTTAGCTGTTTGTACCTGGCCATCTATTTGCGATACCAATCCATACATGACAATAACTCCTTGGAATATTGTGTGCACAAAGCAACTTTCACTTACGCCCCCACGCAAAATTCGAGAGGCCTACTACCACAGTACTGCTAAATATGCTTCAGCCGCCCCTGCTGAGGACCTCGACACTATAGTCCAGTTCCTCTCTGTTTAGAGCATCAATTGGCATTTTCATTACAAACAGGCTCAAAAGCCACATGACACTTCTCACGGACGATTGGCGTGCGAGGCCTTGACAATTTGGCCGCATAGTCATACCAATCATAAGCTGAGCACATCGTGAGTTTGTTCGAATCTCACAAGTTATAGCTGTTCACTTAATAAACCGTAGGAATGAGGCTAAATGTTGATAAGAAATCTCAATAATCTGTATTTTTTTAAAAAAAACACGAAAAAAATTCTTTGATAGAAATAAAGGGATGCTATTCGCGCCTTCGGCTTTTAATTAAATTTAAAAAAAATTCCATTTCACTATCAATATTTTCCAATTCGGAAACGGCATAAGAATAATGACGCTATGCTCATCTTTCTGGGCGGGCAAGCACGATATGTACAATGTTAACTTTGGGTAATTTTGTGGAAATAGTCCAAGAACACAAAAGCAAAATAGAGCAAATCATCAGTGATATGGAATGCCCTAAGGATTTCGTATGCCATAAGTCGGGATTTGAACACCTCGGCAAAGCGAAACTTATTGCCGACGGTGAACGGGTTGAATGTTTAGAGGAAAATTGCCGATTATGCAAGTTTGCACTTCATTACAGGCTTTTGACCCTTTGTGAATGCCCCCTTCGCAACTATATTGCCAAGAACTTTCACCTGTGAAAAGCTCTACATGCTCTTACTGTCCTGCCTCAACGCGGTGATGTTAAGAAAAAGACACCTGGCCAAACCTTGATTCTACTGAACGAGGAGTCGAACAGGATCGTACCTGCACAGGCTAATCGCCGTTTTTGAGAGAAAAAGGGTGTTTTGCGATTTTTGCAGTTGCATACGGACAAAGACCTGTTTCGGCTAACTGGCTGTAAGGCGAAAATCAAAATGTCCTTTTGCGAAACCATTATGTCCCAAAGGCTATGCGCACAACAATACCGCCCCGAATTTTCGGCATTTTCTCAAATACCCGTGATTCGTGCGGTGCCTCAGCTTTAAAAACAACACTTTAAGGCCCATGTAACAGGCCTTTAAAGAGGCGTTAATCAGTTGTCAAATCAAGTGTCGGCGTTATACCGATCCTATTTAAAACCTCCCAATATCTGCCTACGGCCGATGTGCTTATCCTAAAGCCCTTGTGGGCTTTTAACCATTTAATTGTCTCGCTCATTGTCAGGCCTCGAAGGTAACATTTTACCAGGTCCAGCTCCAGGCCGACCTTAGTAAGCCGCGAGCGATACAGTCGTTTGCGGTGTCTAAAATAAGACTCGAAAACCTTTAATACTCGCTTGGCCACTGTGTCTATGTCCCTACCAGGATTCATATTGATTCCTGCCGCGACCAGCCTGGCTATATCGCCTGAGATTAAAGATGATAATATTTCCCACTGGTCACCTCTGAAAACGCTTTCGCCTTGTGGCGTCTCAATTGTTAAGCTGCATTTTCCTGTCATTATACCGCGTATCCTTACGCTTACGCCTGGGCGATCGTCTGAGTGATCACCTGAGCGATCACCGCCAGGCTAAGGCCTTCCGATCATGGCCTTTGCATAATCAACATCGAGTAAAATATCTACATTACCACCGTGACAATGTACCGAGCCAAAGCGAAAATACCTATCGGTTACAACGTGTTTCTCATAGCTCAGTAGCATAAATTTATTAAGCATTGTTTCCCAGCACAACAGACGTGCCCTTAGCCGCTCAGTACCTTCCTGCAGGAGTTCTGTTGCTTTGTCGATCTCCTGCCTATAGCTTAAGCAGTGTCTTTGAATATAGTGAGTGGAACCGGCTTCGTACATCCGCTCCTTTGCCCTGTCCGCCCTGCTATTGAACAGGTCGATTTCTTCGTTTATCGCTACCTGCAATTCCGCCATTTCACGCAACACGCTGTCCACCTGGCCCCATGAACGGACCGGCAGCCGTTCTGTGTGCTGAGTCAATGCCAGGGCCTTTTCCGGCTTTGTGTGCGGCTGGATTGCGATACTATCCTGTGTCTCTGTTTTCCTGCTCATAAATGTCTTTGCTTAACTTTACACTTGCCAGTAACTCGAATAATCCGAACGGGCCTATTCCCGTCAACATGTACTCGATACGCTCCAGGTTTTCTTTCTTGGTTGGCTTGAGTACGGCGTATAACCGCCTGTTGGGATTGGCCTTTACTATTCGCTGCCCCTCTGTTGAACCCTCAAGAGTCTTGCGAGCATTATTGACTAATTTGTCCCTCCACCCGCTTATCAAGTCCAAATACCACCTGATACTGAGCGGTTGTTCGGCCATGTCATCGCCCTCATTTTTGTTGATATCCTTGGCGATATATACCAGGTCCGCTGCTGATTCAATGGCAGGCCAGCCTATAACGAACTGACACGCTTGTGTGTACTCTATAATGCCCTGTAATCCGTTACGGCTGTACTCATAACTTAATCGCTCTATATTCTGTAGTGAAGTCGCACATATTTGGTTAGCAAGCACTTTGGATTCAGCCTCACTCTTGCCCTTTTTCATATATTGCATTGTCTGCTTGTTGTAGCCATCAATTTGTCTGAGTAAGTCGCACGCATAACCAATGTCACGCAACATATATTGAAGTCGTAGTCCTCCGATCTCCGCCACTGCCTCAGCATATTCCGGCTTCCTTAAAAAAGGAAACAGACCCGAAATAGGAATCCACCACAGACCACGTATCTTCCGCGCTCCGTAGAGCAGCTTTTGCCGACAGTGCCTACAGATTGTATCCTTTGGCACGCCAGTCATCCCGGAAGCATCTGACACAGTAAAATAATCGTATTGCAGCTCACTCAGTGGAAAGGTTTCACTCCCCCTATTTAAGTATTTCGTATTGTCCATGATTAACTCACTTGAGCCACAACTTTTTTACCCGAATCGCTTTCGCTAACATTCTCGGCAATAGCCAATGGCAACCATGACTTAACCGTAAGCTGCAACTGCTCGATTGCCGACAAAATCATCGTCTTATCTATGTAACTCTCCTCATCAACTGCTTCGGCAGTGTGCAGGGCAGCGATGATATGACTACATGTCCGCATCCGTCCTGATTTAGGTGTTTTGCAAATACGCTTTAGAGTGCTAACCGCGTCCGAAGTCAACCTGATACCACCGTACTCGTACAGCTTGCGAATATCTTCGGCTGTGTACAGCGGACCGTCCTTGTCTGATGCCAGCTCGTCAAGATTAAGGACTGCTATTAACCGGCTTGTAAACTGGTCAAGCGATTCATAGCCCCGCCTGGTCGTCCGCTGCATGACCGTCTTTAACAGGTCACTATTGCCAGCCAGGATAAGCGGACACCGTGACTTGACCACGATAATTTGACGCAATTGATTCAATTGCTTGACTGTCAGGCTGGATGCTTCGTCCAGCATGATAATAAGGTTCCTGCATTCGAGTGCCCCGACAATCCGCCTGGCTACTATAGCCATATTGCCTATCGCACTGACTTTGATACGCCTGGCAATCTCAGCAAAAATACTTGTCGAACTCATTGTGTTATCGAGTACAACGTATATGGTGTTTTTGTTTGCCCTGGCATATTGTCGCATACAGATACTCTTACCGTGTCCCCCATCGCCTATAATAAGACCGATTGTACCTTCATCAACAGAGAACGCCTCGGCCTGCGTAATCAATGTGCCGATTCGCTTGGCAACAGTTGTCTGGACAAAACTAATGTACTTGTTACCCCTGTCTCTGCGGTCAACCGAATTTATCAGGTTCACAATCTGGTTGATGAGCTTGCGGAGATTGCCCTTGTAACCCCTGCCTAAAAATTGGTTAATCGTTGAACTGCATATGCCGAGTCGCCGGGCAACCTTGGCCTGTGTAAGGCCGTGCTCGGCCATGAACGCCTTTAACGATGCTTTCACGCGTTTTATTTCCTTATCCGTCAACTGCTCAGGAAAACGCTCTTTTACGAGCCTGGCATCACGCTCCAGGCCTCTTTGTATTTTTGTATTCTTCATACCAATCCTCATCATCAAATAATCGTACACAGTCATATTTGTTTGGCTTCTTTTTCATTGCCAGCATTTTATCATAGTCTATGTTGAGTTTTTTGGATTTAGGCTCATTAACTTCCTTTAGTTTCTCCTGTTTCAGTTGTGCCCGCTCGCGTTTTATATCCTCTACCTGGTCATCGAGGAAAGTTTTTACGGGACGAAGTAGTTTTGGCTTCGGTTTCGGTTCGGGTTTCGTGTTTTCTTGGGCTGACTCCATGCTTAAATCGCTTACACTCATGTAGACTTTACGTGAACTACTTCTGTATCCCTTGGCAAATTTGACTGCGTTCCTCTGCTGCCTCTGGCCCTCTCTGAGGTCTTCTTCAGACACCTTTTGTGCATAGCGGATAAGTGTGTTTTCCCTGGCGATACAGATTCGCTTCTTAGTATGGGCATCGTAAACTGTCACGTAGCTAAGGTCATCGGGATTGCTCGCGACTATAACTACCTTGCCGAAGTGCTGTTGCAATCTCTGGTTGTACTGGCCGTAATAAAGGCCTTTGAATCTGATTCCGTTCTTACCTATCTTCAACTCGCCGCTCCATACACGCAGCATCTCCTCGACCACATCTTCGAGGATTACCCGCCGTGATACCCTTGTCTCCATAACCTCGGCAGGAGTACGACCGTCCATGCCGTTACCTGTGTGTATAGTATTGTTATATATTTGAGCGTATTTGCTGAATAACTGAGCAAAATCATCGAGGCTTAGGGCAGAGGCGATCACTTCCGGGGACTTGAGCAGCTTGCCAAGGTCTTCAGGCTTCCGGATTACATCTTCGCCACAGTAAGTATCGAGTGTAGAATTGAATTGAGAATTTATCGTTGCAAACAACCTCTCGATTCGCTTTGCCTTGGGATTATAAGGAATTGCAAAAGACGCCCTAATCCCCAACCATCCATATAGGCCCATGACTTCCTGCTCATCGAGGTAACCGGCCCGTAGCACCCTGCGTGTTTTGCGAGTTTTCTTGGTCATGCCAGACCACATTACGCTATCATAGTCCTTGCCGTTATCAATTTTGACCATGTCCGGCGGACCGTGCTTCTTAATTGCCCGGCGTGTTGCGACAAGGATAGTCGTTTGGTTCGGTAGGGGACATATATACCAGCCAACCAACATCCGGCTTCGCATGTCCTGCCAGGCCGTCAGCCAGGGCCTTATCCACCGGTTACGATGACGAACCCAACAATTAAACTGATAGTGGTCACCAATCCACACTTCGCCCGGCTCGATGCTGTCGGGTTCTATCTGATTGTAGGGAGCACACCTGGCATTGTACGCGGCCCTGCCCTCTCGAAGCAATATCCGGACCGGTTCAGGGATATATTTTATTACATAATACTGCATTACCCGCAAGCTGGGCAGTGTCCAGCCCTTATTTTTCTTCTTGTTGATGTAGCAAGTATTACGCAGGCATAATCTGACACTCAATTGCTGCTGTGTAAGGTACATGTCCCTAAACACCTGTGCCGCCTCGGCACTTATCGTCTCGTCACCGAACCGGTTCCCGCCCCGCATATCGACCAGTCCGACCGGTCCGTGCTCTTTGTATCGCTTAATCCACCGCTTGAGAGTCCTGGTGGTTGTTCCGTGCTCCGCCGCACACTGCCCGAGCGCATCGGTCCGGGTCCCACCGTAGCGAACGCGGTCCGCTGCTCGCTCTATAAATTGCAGGACTATACCGAGCAGTTTCTTTGCCTGATTGATTTTCTCGATACTGAAACCTGCGAGCTGCGTGTCCACCTGCTGTCCAGGAGAGTTATCCCCCCTAAGCCTTGCATCGGCCGTAACGGGTACTTCCCATTCACCATTTACCTTGCGAGCTCCAGGCAGCCTGCCCTCTATGCACATTTTGCGAACAGCTCTCGGACTGATCCCGAATCTTATTGCTGCCGTTTCTACTGTCAAATACTCAAGCATAATCCCTCGCTGTGTTTCCGTGTGTTGATTACGTCCGTTCCCTGTGCTTGTACTTGCTCCTGGTCCCCTCGTAGTTTCCGGTTCGTCATGCCGTCAACAATCGACATAGGTAGGCCCTCGCGGGCTTTCCCTGTCACACCACCGGGCATACGGGTCCGTACCACGGCGGTTCGGCTGGTTAAGCTGTTTACTATTTGGCCAATAGAGCAAGGCCTAAAGAATCAAAGTGAGCATTTGGAAAGGCATAGCTCAGAGCAGGACTGCGGCTCAGACGCCACGGGCCGTGAACACTGCCTGCGGCTTTGGCTGCCAGGTCTTTGCGAATGTCCAGCTTCCTAAGTTCCGCAAACCGCCTCTTGCCACGCTTCCAACGTCGCCAGTAGACACAGCGCAAGCGACGCCGTATCCAACAGTCAAGCACCTGTAATACCGAGCGGCTCTGGCAGTAGCCAAAATAGCCTCGCCAGCCAATCAAGTAACGATTGAGTTTCGCAATCATTTGCTCGATTGTAACACCCCGTCGATAACAGGTCAGTTTCCGGACTCGCTGCTTGAAGCGGCGCAGACTGCTCGGAGCAATGCTCCGTTTGCTCTGCTTGCCGCCTACTATGCGAAACCCCAGAAACTTACACCGCCAAGGTCTGTCAATCTTGCTCTTGGACTGATTGACCTTAAGCTTGAGCTTGCGGGTAATGAACTTGCTGATGCTTGCCATTACTCGCCGGCCTGCTCGCTCGCTACGGACATAAATGTTGCAGTCGTCAGCGTAACGTACAAATCGATGGCCTCTACGCTCCAGTTCTCGGTCAAGCTCATCAAGAACTACATTTGACAACAAGGGCGATAAGGGGCCGCCTTGTGGCGCACCTTCGCTTGTCGCACTGACCAGACCGTTCTCCATCACGCCGGCATTCAAGAATGCACGTATGACTTTTAACAGCCGTTTGTCGCGTACCTGTTTAGCAAGATTGCCCATCAACTTGTCGTGGTTGACTCGGTCGAAGAACTTCTCCAAGTCAATGTCCACAATCCAGCGATAGCCTTGCTCAACATATTGCTGGCCACGGCTTATCGCCTGATGAGCGCTGCGGCCGGGACGAAACCCGTAGCTGTGCTCAGAGAACATCTTGTCCCAATACTCTTGCAACACCTGCATAATCGCCTGCTGAATAAAACGATCCAAAACGGTGGGAATACCAAGCTTGCGAATCCCGCCGTCGGACTTGGCTATTTCTACTCGCTTGACAGGCTTCGGGCTATAAGCGCCCGCAAGTAATTGCTCGCGGATTCCGGGCCAGTGTTTCTTAAGGTAGCCCGGCAGCTTGTTGACGGTCATACCGTCGATGCCGGGG
>JAUWLI010000214.1 GCA_030613765.1 Phycisphaerae bacterium | reverse complement strand
GGCTTATCATTCAGCGTGGGAATAACCAGGTTCGTAACTTCGACTAATACGCCGCTTGCCTTGGCCAGTACTAAGGCGTTCTGGACCGGCTTAAGCGTCCCTGAACAAATGCGCCGGTAGAGGTCATCAGAAATGAATTTCAAGTCTATGTTGGCCGCATCGACATATTCAAGCAGTTCCTTCCAGGGTTGCGGATTTATGTACCCGGCTGTTACAAGTACGTTATGGACACCCTCTTTACGTGCAAGCTTTGCCGTATCGTATGTGTATTCATAGAAGATGATAGGATCACTGTAAGTATAGGCTATTGATGGGAACCGATGCTTTTTTGCGAGTTGCACGAGTCTTTCAGGCGGCAAAAAAGCCGCTGTGCTTTCTTCTGGATTCGTCTGTGATATGTCCCAGTTCTGGCAGTTAAGACAGTGCAGATTACACCCGACGGTTGCGACAGAAAGAATTGTCGTGCCGGGAAGGAAATGAAAAAGTGGCTTTTTCTCAACCCGGTCATAAGGACTAACAGAGCATGGAAATCCGTAGACGACGCTTCGCAACACACCGTCGATATTGATTCTCACCCGGCACTCACCGCTCTGACCGGATTCTATTAAGCATACTTTCGGGCATAGCTCACACTGAATTGTCAACTTAAACCTCACTTAATGGCTTTTTCAAGAGGTTATTTCGATAGCCATTCTTATGTTGTTACGCTATACTCTGATCTGCAAACCAATAGTGGCAGAAAACACACCTGTAATTATACTAAATTCCTTATACATTTTGTAGCATGGAAACGCTGGTTGTCAAATTGAAGAGGTCTCCTATTGCTTTGCCGCTGCTCATATGATGGTTTGTCAGTACCGCCGAAGCGGGGATTCATATTTTGACACGCTAAATTTAAGCCCCGCCCAATCCACAAATAAAATCTGCTTCCTGACGCTTATGGCTTTTCCGGCATGCTTATAGGCTCCTTGTTTACGGTATATGTGAAAGAATTTTTGCTCAGGATAGTCATAATTGCGCAGCTTGCCCTGAATTTTCTTGTAATCTTGGCCGTTAGGATGTAAAGTAAAATGGATTAGGGCAGGTAGCTCAGTTGGTAGAGCAACGGACTGAAAATCCGTGTGTCGGCGGTTCGATTCCACTCCTGCCCATTTTACAAAGCTCTGTTAGTGAAGAACTTACAGAGCTTTTACTTTTGGCTAAATTCCCCCAAAATAGGGTGCACGCAGATGCGCACAAGAAAGAGAACATCAAACTACCTCCTACAACCTGCTTTTTGACAAGTTTAGAGGGGTCTATTTGAACTGTTTGAGAGCATTTTGCTTCCGAATCCGTGGGTCTTGGGGGAGTGAGAATATAGAGATAAATCTTGTATAATTGTACTTGACAAATTAGGGAAAAAGGCATAGGTACATATCATAATATTAGGAGTTTTTTGGTGAAAGTTTTTGTGAGGATTTCCACCGATTGATATCAAGGGATTGTGTTACTTCTTTTGATATATTACCTCTGAGCTAAATGGAGGAGTCCTTCAAAAGGAAGAAAGGGAGAAATTTTGTTGGTGGGAGAAAAGAGATAAATATCTTTGAAGGAAAGGAGGGTAGTCTAACCGCTTATAAATTTTTATGTAACCTTGTGGGAGAATTTTATCTATAAATCAGGTCGTTATTTTTACAAGGAATTAAGAATTTATGTCGGAGCTACAGAAAATGAAACGGTTATGTTTAATTATGTGTGTCTTTGGGTTGATACGGTTTGGCGTCCACACAGCAACGGCCAATACCTGGCATGTCGTGTATCAGGAAGATTTTTCTGCTGAACCTGGCTGGACTACGAACTCACCGAGCAATATGTACTGGGATGAACAGAAGACCAAGTACCATGTTCAAATAACTGGCCAGGGCGAGCATGCTTTTGTGCAGATCCCATACATCTCAGGCCTGAGTTACAAGCTTGAATTTGATATTGAGGTTGTGCGACTCGGCTACACATCTGCGATTTCCTTTGGCTTGTATGACCCAAAAATGAATGCGATAGAACCCGTCAACTGGTGGGCAAACTGGGGAATTGGCAGCGGGGGCTATTCTGCATCAATCGCCTACCTGCCCGACAGTGCAATATTCGGTATGTTCCCTGGTCCGTATGAATTTCTTTTCGAATTGAACACCGACTATCACAACGTGATAGTGTACGATGCGACTATACAGGAGTTCTCCTGGCAAATCACTCGTATTTCCGATGTGACCATCGTTGGCGATTACTACTCTCCAACGGGAGTAGGTACCTTTACAGGGATTGACCGCATTTGTGCTATATGGGTACCTCAAGGTGCGACGTCTGAAGCCTATATCGACAACGTTGTTTTACATTCATCGGCTCCAGTAGTTGAAAATGACCCCCCCATAGTAGATGGAGGAGATGATATAATTGCAGATGCCAACGAAATGATAACTCTGGACGCCAGCAATTCCTCTGATCCAGATGGCGAGATTACTCGATACACTTGGAAGCGTCTTCCTGATGATATGATTATCTATTCAGGTGAGGAACCCACCTGTCAGATAAGGGCATTAGGCAGGGCAGAGGAAGTTATCGAGTTGACCGTAAGAGATAATTTCTATGCTACAGCAACCGATACTGTTAAAATCATCAACCGAAACACTCAGAATATACAAGACCAAGTTGCAACAATGCAATCTCAAATAGAAGAGTTGCAACAACAACTCCAAAATCTCCAAACTTTAGTAGATCAAATTGCTTCTTGGCGACCTATTGTTCAATGGTTGGAAAAACAACTTACTGAATAGCCAGACTACAAGGAGATTTGATTGAGTAAAACCCTAACACTGGATAAAAGGGCTGTAACCCAACTTACAGCCCTTTTTTTCTCTTTTCACCTCCCTCCCCCATCAGTCCCTCCAGCCCCCTAACTGCCTTCCTACTATTTTCATCATTATTTATAATATAGAAAGAAATTGAAGTCTGAATATTTCCATGTCCCATCAAGGATTTTAATGTATGAACAGGAGTTCCTAAATCAGCCAGATTAGTGCCATAACTTTTTCTCAAACAATGCACAGCCATTGCTTTATAAAGAGACTTTTCTAAATAAACATCAAGCTGCGCGAAGAGAAAGGCAGATTAAGGGCTTCTCAAAAGCAAAGAAACAAGAGTTAATCACACGACTCACTAAGTGAGTTTACACTGAGCCTGGAGTTTACCTTGGGTAAAATCGAAGGGAAGTGAGACCTGCTCGGAGAGCTTATTATGTTTCGCTATCCGCAGGGCTTGAACCATACAAGAACGTTGACATTTTATCTCCGGTAGGCTAAATTGATAACAAAAAGTGGTGTGTATTATTATGTTAGAAGTTGAGTTGATTAATCATGTGCAAGCTCCCTGAAAGTGACTTTATTAAAGAACGCATAGATGCAACAAAGGAAGCCATTCACTTCATCTCAAATGATTGTAAATCGGACAGCTAAATCTGCAAGGCGATGCTCAAAGAAGTTGCTTTGCGGGGACGGATTTGGTAATATTGGGGCTGTGAATTTGGTCGAACGAAGCGGAATCAATAGTAAATGGTGAATCTGGGCTAATGTGATAAAGATGCCCCTGAATCACCACTCGATTTACGAGGGATAGTCAAAATTAGACGTTTATTAGAGCAATCGTTTGTCATCATCGCATTTACCTTTACGTCTGGTGTGCCGGGAGTATGCCGAGGCGGGGCTGTGGCGTCATTGCCAAAAGGTGTAAGTGCTGTCTGGGACGTTGAGAAAGCATATCGGGAGTCAACGCCCACGCGCGAGCGGATATGCATCAATGGTCTGTGGTGTTGGCAGCCGGCCGACGAGGATACGAACACCGTGCCCGCCGACAGGTGGGGCTACTTCAAGGTCCCGGGGAGCTGGCCGGGAATCACCGATTATATGCAGAAAGACTGCCAGAGAATCTATGCCCATCCGAGTTGGAAGGACCGGAATCTGCGCAGCATAACCAGGGCCTGGTATCAGCGCCAGGTTACCATCCCCGCCGAATGGATCGGCCGGCGTATCGCTGTCCAATTGGATTATCTGAATTCCCATGCAACCGTATACCTTGATGGCCGGGACATGGGGACCATCTTCTTCCCGGGCGGCGAGATCGACATCACGGCCGCCTGCCGTCCAGGTACAACGCATGTTCTCAGCATATTAGTCGAGGCCATGCCGCTCAAGGGCGTTATGCTCTCGTATAACGACACCAACGCGGCCAGGAAGGTGAAAGGCTCAGTTGCGCGGCGCGGCCTGTGCGGGGACGTGTACTTGGTCGCCACGCCGATAGGCGCGCGCATCGCCGATGTGAAGGTGGACACGTCGGTGCGCAAGTGGGAAATTACATTCGATGCTGCACTGGAAGGCCTCGCCGCGGAATCACAGTATGCTCTTCGTGCCCGGATCATGGACGGCGATCGCAACGTCGGGGAGTTCACGAGTAAGACCTTCAAGGCCAACGAACTCAAGGATGGCCGCGTTGCTTTTACGGAGAACTTCAAGCCTAGGAAACTCTGGGACGTCCATACGCCTCAAAACACGTACTACATCAATCTCTTGCTGCTGAAGGCCGGCGGCAAGATACTGGATGTTAGCGAGCCAGTGCGTTTTGGATTTCGTGAGTTCTGGATCGACGGCCGGGATTTCTTCCTGAACGACAGCCGCATCTTTCTGTCATCCGTTCCACTGGACAATGCTCAGGTAGGGGCTGCCTGGGCGAATTACGCAGCGGCCAGAGAGAGTATGGAGCGACTCAAGAGTTTCGGGATCAACTTCGTCTATACGCACAACTACGGCTGCGAGCCGGGTTCACATCTAAGCTTCGCAGAAGTTCTCAAGGCTGCCGACGATGTGGGGATGTTAGTTGCCCTCTCCCAGCCGCATTTCTCACACTATGACTGGGAGACGCCCGACGCCGACAATACCAACGGCTATGCACGTCATGCCCAGTTCTATGTGCGGGCGGCCCAGAATCATCCGTCGGTCGTATTTTACTCCATGAGCCACAACGCAACCGGGTATAGCGAGGACATGAACCCGGACATGATAGACGGGATTCAGAATCCACGCGACACGTGGTCTTTGAGGAATTCCAGGCGTGCTTCGCGTGCCGCGGCTATCGTGACGGGCCTGGACCCCGGCCGTATCGTCTATCACCATTCTTCCGGTAACCTGGGACCCATGCATACGAGCAACTTCTACGCGAACTTTGCCCCAATCCAGGAGATGTCCGACTGGTTCGAACACTGGGCGACGGCGGGCGTTAAGCCGCTTTTCACATGCGAGTACAGCGTGCCGTTTCCTTGGGATTGGACGATGTACCGGGGGTGGTACCAGGGCGAGCGGTCCTTCGGCAGCGCAAAGGTGCCATGGGAGTTCTGTCTGGCCGAGTGGAACTCGCAGTTCTTCGGAGACGAAGCCTTCAAGGTCAGCGAGATGGAGAAAACGAACTTGCGCTGGGAAGCGAAGAAGTTCCGCACCGGCAACCTCTGGCACCGATGGGATTATCCCCACGTTGTAGGTTCGAGCGGCTTCGCCGAACGCCAGCCTGTATATGCAATGTACTTCACCGACAA
>JAUWLI010000368.1 GCA_030613765.1 Phycisphaerae bacterium | reverse complement strand
GCCGCAAAATTCTCGCGAAAACGCTTCTTCAATCAGCTTTTCGTTTGCTGCACCAATGGCCACCACCCTGACTTCGCTTCCATACTTCTCCCCGAAAAGCGCCATGGCCCCCAGTTTTTCCGCCTCCGCTCTCGGCATCACAACACAAGTTAAAGGCAAATCTTCCGTGATTTTTTCCCTCACCAAATCCTCAACCTTCTTTATCTGCTCGTCCGTCAATGCCGCCGGATAGGTAAAGTCAAACCTCAAATAATCCGGCCCAACAAGGCTGCCCTGCTGAGCCACCGATTTACCCATTACCTCTTGCAGCGCCCACTGCAGCAGGTGAGTAGCGGTGTGGTTTTTCTTGATGGAGTTTCTATCTCTGCTGACTATCGCACGTACCTTTTCACCGACTCTGAATGATCCCTCTTTCATCTTGCCGGCATGAAATACACAATCAGCCATTCCAATTGCTTTTTCAACAATGAATCGGCCATTTGGGGATTCTATAACTCCACAGTCACCAACTTGTCCGCCCGCCTCTGCATAAAAGCAGGTCTTATCCAGAACTATCCAAATGTACTTTCCATTTTTTTTAATCTGTCCCTGCGCTTTAAAACCCTCTTTGTCTGCAAAACCAACTATTTTGCTTTCAGAGCTGTCAATATTATACTTGTACTCATCTTCGGTTTTAGGTAGCTGCGAGGTTCCTATCCCACCTGAAGCAAAAACTTCTCGGAGCGTTGAAAGACCTTTTTGAACTGCCCTTGCTCGCTGACGTTGCTCTTCCATCAGCTCGTCAAATTTGGCTGTATCAACTTTTAAGCTGCGCTCTCCGGCCATAAGCTCCGTCAAATCAAGCGGAAAGCCATACGTATCATAAAGCTGGAAGGCTTCTTCGCCGTTGATAACTTTGTCTTTTGATTTTTTTGCCCGCCTGGCAGCGGAGTTGAAAATTTCAATACCCCTGTCGAGCGTTCTGCCAAAGCTTTCCTCCTCTGATTCGACCACAGTTGAGACGTAGTCGGCCCTCTCCTTGATCTCGCCAAACGCATCTCCTAAATAATCAGCAACCACCGGCACGAGTTTATACATAAACGGCTCATGCATCCCCAGCTCTCTGCCAAACCTCGAAGCCCTCCGAAGTATCCGCCGAATCACATAACCCCTGCCCTCATTAGAAGGTGTCGCCCCATCGGTTATCGCAAAAGTCAGCGAACGAATATGGTCGGATATGACCCTGAAAGCATTGTCGACATTGTTGTTCAGCTTGGATGTATATTTGTGGCCGGTTATCTCGGCGATACCTTCGACTATGGGCATAAACAAATCGGTATCATAATTGCTCTTCTTTTTCTGCAGCACTGCTGCGATTCTTTCCAGCCCGGCACCGGTGTCGACGTACTTAGCGCCCAGTTCAACAAGTTTGCCCCCATCGGTACGGTTATATTGTATAAAGACAAGGTTCCAAAGTTCGATGAACCGGCTGCAGCCGCTGTTGACCGCGCATTTGTGCCCGCCAACACCTTTCTTGTCGCACGTGCCCGGCCCGAGGTCGATATGTATTTCGCTGCACGGACCACAGGGACCGACTTCCCCCATCTCCCAGAAATTATCTTTCTTGCCGAAAGCCAAAACACGCTCGGCAGGTATCGATGTCACCTTCGTCCAAAGCTTGGCGGCCTCATCGTCTCTGGGCAGGCCATCGGCCTCGTACCCGGCAAAAACCGTCGCCCACAAGCTCTCCGGCCCAATACCCCAAACCTTTGTAAGAAGCTCCCACGCCCACTCGATTGTCTCGGCCTTGAAGTAATCATCGAACGACCAATTGCCTAACATCTCGAAAAAAGTATGGTGATAAGTGTCTTTGCCCACTTCCTCAAGGTCATTGTGCTTGCCGCTTACACGAAGGCATTTTTGACTGTTCACCGCACGCCCATACTCCGGCGACACAAGGCCCAAAAAAATGTCCTTGAACTGGTTCATCCCCGCGTTGGCAAAAAGCAGCGTCTCGTCACCAATAGGCACTATCGGTGAGCTGGGGACAAACTCGTGCCCCTTGTCCTTGAAAAAAGCTATAAAGCCGCTTCTGATTTGCTCTGCGCTTAACATTTCACCTCTCGTCTTGCGTCTCTGGCTTTAAACCTTTGGCAACGAGGATTTTTTCTTTTATCTCATCGCACAAATCTTTATTTTCCGCCAGGTATTTCTTGGCGTTCTCTCTGCCTTGTCCGAGTCGGATGTCACCGTAGTTTAACCAGGCACCGCTCTTTTCCACACAATCGCAATCAACTCCCAAATCCAGTAAATCGCCTTCGTAGCTGATTCCGTGGTCGAACATAAGGTCGAATTCCGATTCACGGAAAGGCGGTGCGATTTTATTCTTTACCACTCTGCCCCTCACCCTGCTCCCCACCGCGATACCGCCGTCCTTAATAGTCGCCAGCCGTCTTACATCTATTCGGATTGTGCTGTAAAACTTCAGCGCCCTTCCGCCGGGAGTGGTTTCAGGATTGCCGAACATCACGCCGATTTTCATCCGGATTTGATTTATGAACAGAAGGACCGTTTTGCTCTTGCCGATGACAGCGGTAAGCTTTCTCATCGCCTGGCTCATTAATCTTGCCTGCAGTCCCACGTGCCTGTCACCCATCTGGCCTTCGATCTCTATTGCCGGCGTAAGCGCCGCCACCGAATCAACCACTATAACATCGATGGAATTGGACCTTATCAACATCTCGACAATTTCGAGCGCCTGTTCACCGGTATCGGGCTGGCTCACCAGCATGCTGCTTACATCGACACCCAGTTTTTTGGCCCAGGTTGTGTCCAGCGCATGCTCGGCGTCGATAAACGCCGCCACCCCGCC
>JAUWLI010000224.1 GCA_030613765.1 Phycisphaerae bacterium | reverse complement strand
TGCGGGTCTGGCCCATCTGAAAGACCTAACTTCGCTCAAATTGCTAAATCTGACGGGTAAGCCGGTTCGAGTTACAACGAAATCTCATCCGCTTCTCGGAAAGCCGCTGGGCGAGCTGAAGTTCACAAGTACAAAGGGCGAACAAATTGATATTGTCCAGTATAAGGGCAAGGTGGTTCTGGTCGATTTCTGGGCAACGTGGTGCGGTCCGTGTATCAATGAACTGCCTAATGTTTTGGATATCTATAGCAAGTACCACGACGATGGATTTGAGATTATTGGAATCAGCCTTGACAGTAGCCGAGAGAGGCTTGAGAAGTTTATCGAAGAAAACAACATGCCGTGGCCTCAGTATTTCGACGGCAAGAAATGGAATAATGAAATTTCAACCGGTTTCGGAATCCGCAGTATCCCCTCGACTTTTCTGTTGGATGGGCAGGGAATAGTCAGGCATGTGAATTTGCGAGGTTCGGCGCTCGAGCAGGCAGTTGCAGATGTTCTCGGAGATCCCTCGCAGCCAACCGCTCAAATCACCGATGCCGGGCTGTCCCACCTGAAGGGTTTGACTTCTCTGGAGACGCTTCGCCTTGAGAACAGGCAGATAGGAGACGCGGGATTAGCTCACGTTGGAGGCCTGACTTCGCTGAAGACGCTTTACCTTGGCAGCACACAGGTGACCGATGCGGGACTGGCCCATGTCAAGAATCTGACCGAACTTGAAAGTCTTTGCGTCCATAAGACAGGAATCACAGACGCGGGCCTGGAACACCTCAAAAACCTGACCGGCCTTGTGTATCTTTGTGTCCATGACACTTATGTTAGCAACACGGGGCTGGCGCACCTGCAAGGACTGAGTTCCCTGAAGACGCTATACCTTCGCAACACACAGGTCAGCGACGGGGGGCTGGAACACCTCAAAGGCCTGACCACGCTTGAGAAGCTAAGTCTGGGCGGCACAAGTGTCAGTAACGCCGGATTAGCGGATTTGAAGCAGGCACTGCCGAATTGCCGTATTTCGGGGCCAGCGGCTCCTAAAGCCCGCAGGGCCTCTGTACCTCGTTTTGCGAAACGCGTCGAAGAGTTTTTGTCTGAAGATATCCCACTGCACCTGCAAATTTTGATTGCAGCGATTGCTATTCCAATAGTGTGTCTGTTAGCTGCTGTCTTTCTTAGAATGACAACCAGATGGGCAGTGAGGATCGATATCCCTTATTGGACCGCCTATAAGATAGCGATTATCGCTTCAGTGGTTAGTTTTGTCATCGGTATTCCCTTCGACATTCTTGGAACTTTATGGGGTCATTTTGCCGACCTTGTTGTGACCTTCTTTGTCAAATCAGCAATCTACGGTACAATGATAAAATATCCTGAAAGCAATGAGTCAATCGGTTACGGCAAAGGTTTGTTGATTTCCCTTTTTCTGCTGCTGATCGGGCTTGTCCTGGGTTGCGTCCTGGGATGCATTATATTTGTATTGATGTTAGGATTTTATGTATGAATATCTTAAGAACTGTTAAATGGTTCATTTTCAATAAGGATTGATAGCAGTAATTATAAGGAAGTGACAAAAAATTGCGGTCTTATGGAAGTTGTAAACGCTACAGAATCGTTAAGGGTACTGGTCAAAGCTGCACGGAACGCGGGCAAAAAAATCGGTTTTGTGCCTACAATGGGCGCATTGCATGTCGGTCATATTTCCCTAATCGAAGCAGCGGTGAAAGAATGTGATTTTGTGGTGGTCAGTATCTTCGTGAATCCGACACAGTTCGGCGAGGGTGAAGATTTCGAAAATTATCCGCGGCCTTTGGAAGCGGACCTGGATATCTGCAGAAAGGGAGGCGTTGATGTAGTTTTTTTACCGACGCCTGATCAAATGTATCCGACGGAGAATATTACATGGGTAAACGTCGAGAAATTGACCGAAACATTATGCGGCGAGTCTCGTCCGGGGCATTTTCGGGGCGTTGCCACCGTCTGTGCCAAGCTGTTTAATATCGTTGGACCTGACGCTGCATTTTTCGGCGCCAAAGACGCCCAGCAAGTGGTCGTTATCAAGCGAATGGTTACCGATTTGAATATGCCGGTGGAGATTGTTGTCTGCCCGACCGTACGCGAGGGCAGTGGACTGGCGGTCAGCAGCAGAAATAAATATCTGACCGAAGAGCAGAAAAAAGACGCGACCTTGATATATAAATCTCTTCAAAAATGCCGTGAGATGATTGAGGCCGGCAGCACTGACACCGGATCAATTACCGCCGAGATGCGTAAAATATTGAGTCAAGCGGCGTCAATCCAGATAGAGTACGTAAGTATTGTTGATGCCGAAACCCTGCAGAAACTCGACAAGATTATCGGCGAAGTTCTCGCCGCGGTCGCTGTCAGAATCGGCGACGCCCGGCTAATTGACAACATTGTCGTGGACATAAGGCAACAATAATCTATAATAGTCATAAACTCAAACTTTGTTAGCTGAAATTGGATATATGAAAAATCAAGGAGCTGCTAAATTATGCGGTACAGAATTCTGATTGAACGGGATGAAGACGGTGCATTTATTGCTGAATGCCCATCTTTACCAGGATGCATCTCTCAGGGCAGCAGCCGAAAGGAAGCTCTTGAGAATATTCGAGACGCTATAAAGGGGTACTTAGAGAGCTTGAAGAAACATAATGAACCTATTCCCCCATCAATCGAGGAAGAGATTGTTGAGGTGACGATTTGAGCAAGTTACCGGTAGTGTCAGGAAGGCAACTCTGCAAGATATTGGCAAAGATGGGCTATCTTGCAGATCATCAGACCGGGAGCCATATTATTCTTAGAAACGAAAACCCTCCTCATCGCAGATTAACCGTGCCGAACCATAAAGAAATCGCAAAAGGCACTTTGAGGGCTGTTATTCGTCAGGCCGGATTATCTTTGGACGAATTTAGAGAATTGTTATAAGCAGTGAGTAATCTTTTATGTTTGTAAAGATTTTAAAAAGTAAACTGCACCGTGCAACGGTTACGGATTCCAAGCTCCACTACGTGGGCAGTATCTACATAGACTCTGTGCTCATGGAGGCAGCGGGGATTTTGCCTTATGAGTCTGTTATAATAGCAGATATCAATAATGGCAACAGGCTGGAGACCTACGCAGTTCCGGCGGAGGCAAATTCCGGTGAGATTGTAATACTTGGTGCAGCCGCCCAGTTGGTGAAGACAGGCGACCTTATTATTATATTCAGTTTTGCCTATTGCAGGCCCGAAGAGGCGAAAGAACTTAAGCCGAAAGTTGTCATCCTCAATGAGAACAATAAAATAAAAACAAGCCCGGCGAGAAACCAGGAAAGTTAAACTATAGGGTATCCACTATACATAAATGTATCCTGAACTTTTCAAGATACCTTACATTGATTGGCCTCTACCGACCTATGGCCTGATGATGGTTACAGGCTTTTTATTTGCGGTTTTGGTTATAAGACGCCTTAGCCTTCATATCACAGACAATCTCCAGGTCATAACGAATGCGTGCCTTTACTGTTTAATAGCGGGTGTGATTGGGGCGCGTCTGTTTTACGTGATCCATCACTTCGGCCAGTTCCGTGGCCGGTGGGTTTCTGTCTTTGCTGTCTGGCATGGCGGGCTGGAGTTTTTGGGTGGTGTGATTTCAGCCATCTTTGTCCTCTTGTTTTACCTGAGGCGGCATAAACTCTCTATCCGAGATTACTTCGATATTCTGGCTATCGGGCTGATGGTGGGACTTGGGTTTGGCAGGATCGGGTGCTTTCTTAAAGGTGACTGCTTCGGCAGGCCGAGCAAAGTTGCCTGGGCCGTCCGTTTCCCATACGGCTCAGATGTTTATCAGGGTCAGATCCGTCCGGATCTCAAAAGGAATCGACCTGACCCGCACCTGCAATTACCCGCTGAATTCTTCGGTTATTACGATAGCGATGGTCAAATATACTCGGGCTTAAAAGGATATGAAGATTTGACGCAAGAGCAGAAGGACATGGTCACAAAAGGCAGATATCGTTGTTTGCCGGTCCACCCGACCCAATTGTATTCATTCGCAAATGGGCTTCTTTGTTCTCTATTACTATACCTTTTTTGGCGAAGGTCACGCAAAGCCGTAAAATCAAACAATCCCAGAAAGCTCTTCTCAAAGCCCGGCTGTACGTTTGCGCTGATGTTTATTCTTTACGGGATCGCCAGGTTCTTTTTAGAAATTCTCCGCGATGATAATCCTTTCGAGTACGGCTGGTGGGCCATTTATAAGGGTGGAACTGTTTCTCAAAATCTGGGCATTTACATGGCGACTTTGGGCATCATTTTAATTATAATCTTTCAAAAAATTAAACTCAAAGTTGTTGTTGGCGATGAAGATAACGAAAAACAAACTGCGGACGAAATTCATGATTCTAACGAGATGAGAACTGCAAGGGCGAACTAAATGCATCCTGAACTTTTTGAGCTACCTTTTACCCACTTAACTATCAAGAGCTATGGTTTGATGATGGTTGTCGGTTTTCTTGCGGCAGTTTTCGTGATACGACGCCTTAGCCGTGATATCACACCCGACCCTCAGCTTATCACTAATGCATCTCTTTACACCTTGATAGCCGGGGTGGTCGGGGCACGTTTATTTTATGTAATTCACTATTTCGACAAGTTCCGCGGGGACCTTGCTTCTGTTTTTGCCATTTGGCAGGGCGGGCTGGAGCTTTTAGGGGGAGTGGTTTTAGCCATCCTTGTCGTCTTCTTTTACCTGTGGAGACACAAGCTTCCCATTCGCCGCTACCTTGACATTCTGGCAATCGGGCTAATGCTGGCGCTTGCGTTTGGCAGAATCGGGTGCTTTCTAAATGGATGCTGCTTCGGCAAGCCCACAGATAAGCTTTGGGGAGTGCGGTTCCCTTACGGCTCATTTGCATATAACAGTCAAGTGCAACCGAATCCGCATAGGGACCGCTCCAAACCCTATTTGGAACTGCCTGACGAATTTTTTAATTACTCCTTCAATGGCACAGCACCTGACAAATTCTTAAAACCATACGAACAATTGAACCAGCAGCAAAAGGACATGGTCAACAACGGCCCATATCGCTGCCTGCATGTTCACCCTACACAATTATACTCATCCGCAGTTGCGCTTTTTTGCTCCTTTTTACTTTACCTTTTCTGGCGAAGGACCCGGAATGCCTGCGCCTCCAAAAAGGAGGGTGGATTATTTAATAAACCCGGCTGTACGTTTGGCCTGATGTTAGTAATGTACGGCTTCTTACGATTTTTCATGGAATTCCTGCGTGATGATAATCCGTTTGAGTATGCCTGGTGGGCAATCTATAAGGGGAGGACTGTTTCGCAAAATTTAGGGATTTATATGGTGATTTTCGGGGTGCTTTTGATGGTCATATTT
>JAUWLI010000120.1 GCA_030613765.1 Phycisphaerae bacterium | reverse complement strand
ACATAATCGTTTGCCTCGAGCATCCTGGCCAGCATCGTGGCAGTCGAACCCTTCCCTTTTGTACCGGCTATATGGACTGTAGGAATTTTTTTATGTGGATTACCTATTAAAGACAGAAGCTTTTCCATCCTCGCAAGGTTGAACGTCGTAACGTTATAACGCAGACGCTTTTCCTTTTCGTAGTCAGTCCTCTCATACAGGTACTTAAGGGCCTCTTTGTAGCTCCTAAAAGCTTTTCTTTTTTTCATCTTCGCCACTTTGGACGGACGTTTTCTGGTCCGCTTCTTTCCGATTGTTTTTGTTGATTTCGTCATTAAAACTCAATTATAATAAAAGAAAGCACACAAGTCAATACCCTTACACTCAAAACACTCCAAAGTACTTCTGATATCGTCAAAATAAATGAATACAAAGTCTTGTTATTATAGAGGTTACAGATATACCTGTTTTAGTTTATTATACTCTAAATCTTTTTTTTTATCAGCACAGGTGAATACATAATTAACTTTTCTTATAATACCCCCTCTGAGACTGATTTTCAATGCTATACGGTTTCCACCCCCGGTTGTTCAAATAGTATTGAGCACTTGGTTCTAATGGCTGTTTCTTACACTCCCCCTGTTTTCTACTACTGTGAATTTAACAAGCCCCCACCCCATCGATAAAGGGCACCCTTACCCCCTCCAGCGAAAGGAAAGTTCCCAGATTTTCTACCGCCTCCATAAACTTAGTATAATCCGCTGGTTTAATCATATAAAAACTGCAGCCCATTTCGTAGAACCGGTTAACTTCGCTTGCCTCATCCGTCGTCGTCAGGATAATTACCGGAATCTTTCTCAACTCCTCGTCCTCTTTAATCTGACGAAGGACCTCTAATCCATCAACCTTGGGCATCCGAATATCAAGCAGCAACAAATAAAAAGCCTTTTCATCGCGTTTTGTCTTATCGTCCCTCTTGAATAGAAAATCCAGTATCGCCTGCCCATCTTTAAACGGCAGAATATTATTATCGACACAACTGCGCCACAGATTCCTCTTTACAAGCTCAACGTGTCCCGGGTCATCTTCGGCGATAAGGATAACCGCATCCTTGTTCATTGTACTACACCTTATGTCTTCGGCATTCCATTGATCGACGGTACTTCAACAACAGAAAGAAGCAAACCTATTTTTCGAACAGCCTCTGCAAAATCCTGATACTCCACCGGCTTGGCTATATAGACACTACACCCAAGTTTATGGCAGCGATCTATAGTACGCGGATCATCTGTTGTCGTTAACATAACCACGGGAATTTTCTTTAATTCCGGATCATTCTTGACCTTCTCCAGAACTTCCATTCCGTCAATCTTCGGCATGCGAATATCCAATAACAAAAGATACTCCTTGTCATGCTCACGTGTAGGACCGTCACCTTTTACGAAAAGAAAATCGAGAGTCTCCTGACCATCGGCAAATCTGAGTATCTCGTTACAGACGCCGGCACGTTGCAAACTCCTCTTTATCAATTCGAAATGTCCCTCATCATCTTCGGCAATAAGAATAACACCCTCTTTGTTCATGCTTTTCCTTTCCTGTCAATCCCGTCGTTGTAATCAATCACTCGGCAAAGACACAAAGAATTTGCTGCCCTGTCCAAGCTCCGATTCTACCCATATTTTCCCATTATGCCGGTCGAGAATACGCCTGACAATAGTTAATCCAAGCCCTTCTCCACTTTTTTTGTCAGGTTCGAGTCGGTGGAAAATCTCAAAAATCTTATTCTGATGCTCAGGAGCAATACCGACTCCGTTATCCTCGACGCAATAAATACTCTGGCCGTTCTCAATTTTACCGTATATATGTATCACTCCCGGCCGGGTTTCGTCAAGATATTTCAACGCATTATCTAAAATATTAGAGAAAATCTGGTTTATCTGCGAAGAATCGCCAAGGCAGGCAGGCAGTGCTCCTAAATCCACTGTTGCACCCGCTTCTTTTACCTGAAATTCCATATTTTTGGTGACATCAGTGAGCATCGCGTTCATATCCAAACGCTCAATATCAACCGCTGCCTGGCCCAGCCGGGAAAGCCGCAACAGACCTGACAGCAGAGAATCCATCTTTCTCGCACTGTTCAAAATAAAGCCTAACGATTCCGGGACTTCCTTATTAAAAACTGTAGACACTTCCTCGCTCATTTCACCAGCTTTTATCTTGTCCTTAAGGGCCGAATGAATCAGGTCACAACAGCGGGATAACTCACTGCTAAAACCCTGAATATTAACGAGCGGCGACCGCAAATCGTGTGACGCAACATATAAAATCGACTCAAGCTCTTTGTTCTTCAAAGCAAGTGTCTGCATAAGTTTTTCGCGGTCATGTTCTACCAACTTTCGGATCGTGATATCACGGCTAATGCCCACAATGCCGACAATCTTTCCGCGACTATCTCGTAAAGGGACCTTTGTGGTGGAATACCATTTACGGTTGCCTTCGGGATCTACTGTCGGCTCTTCCCGGCTGACCAATGGCTTACCTGACTCAATGACCTTCTGACCATCGGCGTAATATTTGTCTGCCAACTCTTTTGGATAGAAGTCAAAATCCGTCTTTCCAAGCAGCTCATCCGGTGTACCCGCCCCCATTAAACGTGCGACCGCAACATTGCCTAAAACGAACCGCCTCTTGATATCTTTGACATAGATGTTGTCCGGCAGGTTGTCTATCAGTGTCCGCAGCAGATTGCGTTCTTCTGCCAGTGACTCTTCCGCTAACTTACGCTTGGTGATATTCTGTATGGTTGAGCGGATGCCGCTGATGTTTCCGGCCTTGTCGCGCAGAAGCCGAACGCCAACAAGCACCGCAAGTGTATTGCCATCTTTTCGCCGAAGTGTGCGTTCGAAAATCTGTCCGGGTGGTATGTCACCGGCCAGCTTATCGATAACCGTATCACGCGATTTCTCTTTCTCGGCCGAAAATTCCCACACAGGCTTGCCTAACATCTCATCTGCGGTGTACCCTAACATCTCCAGTTCTGTGCGATTCACTCGCAAAATACGTCCCTGCGTATCCAGTTCATGGTAACCGATAGGTGCATTATCGAACAGTTCTACAAACCTCGCTTCTCTCTCGCGCAGTTCTTCTTCCACGATTCCAGTCAGAAAGGCGTAGACGACAAATGCCCACCACATTGGAACCAATGCCCCAATGACGTCCTCCGCCCCGTCCAAAGCTTTAGTTATCCCGGACCACTCGATGAACAAACACAAGCCATAAGACAAAGTAAAAACCAGAAGCCCCACGAACACCAACTTGGCCTTGAACTCCAAAGCCCGCTTCCAACCTCTCAGCAGGACAATCAACGCAACCATCGAGGCCACAAAAGTAATAAGATCAAAAACTGCTACAAACTTGAATCCGGTTGATGGTTCTGCCTGATTGGCATTTGAGGCCAGGAAAGTGATAAGATCAAAAACTGCTACAGGGTGCATCACAAAGCCTCCTTTCTGGTTGGGTTCCCGCTTCCAAATACCTTCCAACACCACACAGCCACCAATACCGAGCCAACAGCGTAGCACGCGTGCTCAATGTAGTTAAATAGCTCTTCCCAAATGAAACCTTCCAGCACTGTCACGGCCCAGCTTGCCAGAAGCAAGTAGAAGCCCGCGATAAGGATGTTAGACGACGGAAGGCCTTTCAGTCGCTGCCGGCTCCCCAGAATAAATATCAAAACCCCAACCCCAATCAGAAGCATTACAATTTCGTTTTCAAATATCTCATATACCATTTCGATATCTCCTTCGCTCTTTCCGTTCTTTCACAACAAAATACGATTCATTGCCCATTAATCCTTTGTTCCCGTACTCTCTCCCTTCATCTGGACGAATGAAATACTGATTGGGTTCCCATTTGCATACCTTTGAACTCAACCTTGCTCGACTTGTAATCTCTCAATGCGAGGATTCCCATTTCGCCACTTATCGCCAAATGGAATCCAAAAACCATCGTCATATCCATAGACGACACCAAAGACATACCTTTCTTGTCAATCTGACGTTTTTACATAAATCATTATAGCCAGAGAAGATGCAGCAGACAAGGAAATTCACAGCCGACTTGAACACCAAATCCCCATTAAAATAAATATTCCAGCGTAATCTGTTTACTCCGTGAGTTTACCCTGTGAGATAGTGAAGCGTTATCTCACTGGTGTCGGTTGTCCCGGCCTCATCTGGCCAGATACGCTTCTGAGTTTACCAGTCAGTTAAACAATGTTTCCGACTATAAGAAAACAACAGCACAAAACGGGGACACTGAAGCTGTTGAAAAAGCCACAATGGATATTGTTCTATTGGCCGGAATCATAAATTCTTATAGCA
Source organism: Phycisphaerae bacterium (assembly GCA_030613765.1). The sequence goes on along the minus strand of JAUWLI010000120.1, from coordinate 3,787 downwards.
TCTATCCATCCGCAGTCGCTGCCGCTGCTTGCCGACCCGTCTTTGGTATAAGACCATTTGAATGTATGCTGCCCCTCGGTTATCACATAGTCTACCACGAGCCAGTCTTGTTCACCCGACCATTTATCAATTTCAACATCATCAATGTAAAATAGCAGATCATCCCAGCCACTTTCGCTGGAAACCTTGCGGGCGAAACTTATGGTATCGAAGGTCGTTTCAACGGTCAGTTCCAGGCTGGTGGTCTGGTTATGAGTTATCATGCCTGATTTAGCAGCGTAATTACCTTCATAAACAGAATCAGAGGCAACTGTCCAGTCGGCATCGCCCATGACAATCCAGTCCAGAGCAGTCAAATCACCAGTCTCAAAGCCGTCACTAATTTCAGGCAGATCATAAACCATTTCTTCACTCAGCCAGCTTATAGTCAGTTGTTTGAGATCACGGCCATCGATGGTTCCGTCGGTATACCAGTCCACTTCCGAGCAGGGCTGACCTTCATTACAATCGGCCGTCTGCCAGAATTGCGCCAACCGGGCGAATTCTTCGAAATTGACACGGTTATAAACATGCACCGAAACAGGGACACTAAGCGTGTCGTTATTATCTGCGGTTATGGTCAGATTGCATGAATGGTCGCCAATATCCAGGCCGTTGCTATCAACATCAATAGTCACAGTAGTTTTATCCATTGGGCCGGTGGACATCCCGCTGTCGGGAGCAAGACCTGTTATCCAGCTGCATGATTCATGTCCGCTGATGGTCCAGTTCAGTAACTCATCAACAGGGCTGAATATTTCCATCTGGATCCGGCCGGATTGATTTTGGGCCAGAGATATCGCAGGCTCACCACTGTAAACAATCGTTAGCTGCCAAACGAGTTTTGGATAATCATCAGCCGGCATAAACCAGTCCATCGCATCGCCGTCATTAGGGTCAAAATCCCAGCCGGCATTGACAAAGGTGGTTATGTCTTTCATTTCGGCGGTTGTTTTACCAATAGAATTATTGTCATTGTCCCCGGGATTGCCAAAGGTGCTGGTTTCTACATCCCAGAAGCTGGCCTCGATGATTCCGGAATTATAAGCACACAGGCCGCCGCGCCCTATATAAAATTCTCCGGTCCAGGTAACAAGGCCCGCCGAATAGCAATTCGTTATTCTGGCATCATAATTAAATCCGCACAAACCGGCAAAGCAGTCAGGATGACTGATGCCGGTAACGGTACCGGTCGCATAGCAATCTGTAATATTGCCGTAAGAGATTTTTCCGCACAGGCCGCCGATATCCTCACTACCTGTAACGCTGCAAGTTGAATAACAGTTGGTAATACTGCCTTTATATTGTTTTCCACACAGACCGCCCAGACTTTCTGAGGAACCACCGCCAGTGATGCTTCCGGTCGTATAACAGTTCGTTATACTGCCGCCATCTTTATAACCGCATAGCGCGCCAAGAAAGGCTGAATTATATCCTCCGGTAATGGAGGCGTTTTCAAGGCCAAGGTTCCTGACTTCCGCTAAACCGCCGACTATCCGGCCGAACAGGCCCAGATCATTGCTATCGTCATTGGTGCCGTTGGCATCGCTCAGCGTATCAATGGTTAAATTACTAATCACATGCCTGTTACCCTCAAAGGCACCGCTAAAGTTACTGATAACCCCATCTGTGTAAATGGGCACACCCGTCGTGCACGGATCCAGATCCAGATCGCATTCCAATTGTGTATGAACTCCTTCGGTCCAATAGATTAAGGAATTTAAGGGATCGCTGAATACCTGAAAGTCGGCAAAATCCTCAATCAGATAGGGAGTTGCTACTGATCCATCTCCACCCCCCATATTACCTCCGACGGCATAAAGTTGGCTGCTAAGTATCATTAATGCCGGAACTAAAAACGCCACATGTCTCATCTTGGACCTCCTTAAGTAATTCTCATTCCCTCTAAGAGTATTGTTAATAAGATAACTTCTGCGTGTATACTCCTTTGTAAAGATGTAAATCACCCTTAGAGCTGATTTTGCTCAAATACAACTTACTATTCCAAGTCTCATTTGTCCACGAAAAAAATCTGCCCGAAGGGCCTCCACAGTTTTGATTTTTACATTTTAATCTTTGATTTGACTATCAGCAATGTAGCGCGCGATCCATCACACCGATTATGACTCTTATCCGCCTATTGCTGCACACAACCGTTATCCAATGGATTAGATTGTCATTGGCAATGGCTGCCCAAACCGTCAAAAGTATTCACGGGAAATGCCTCCCATTCTACAGCCGGGTCAAAGCTATCGTAGCCAAACCAATCGCCGGTGCTGACTGAACACTTGCGGCGCAGGGTGTGGTCAAGGGTAGTAATTCCACCGCTTCCCCAGCCCAGCAGATACCCTGGATCGAAACCGATTTGTCCTATCACATCGTGTGGCGCTCCCTGGTAGACCAGCTCAATCGCATCGTTGCCGCTGAAAGATAAACCCGCGCTCAACTGGTCGCAAAATGAGGGCACACTGATACCGGGGTGGCCGAGCACGAACACCTCACCCGGCAAAAGAGTGACCGCATTAAGAGGAACAGTATAGAGGGGGGAAAAACTCCCGTTGTTATATATCCTCACCTGGCAAGCGCCCAAATAGACTTCCACATCTCCGGCATTGTAGATTTCAACGGCCTGGTTGTAGCCGAAGCCTTCGACATACTCGCTGAAGAGCAAATGTGGAATGGGACTGAACCTGGCACGAGCCGGCCAGTTATCGCTAATGACATCCAGGTCACGCAAATCGATGGAGTTATCAGCAGGAATGCTGATGTCGCAGTCGGGATTCCACCCTGCATCTCCAGGCTCTGTCAGAAAGGCCAATGCAAATATCGCTAAGTCGGCAAAATCCACGTCGTAATCACCATCGAAGTCGCCGATGTAAGCCCAGTTAAACTCATAGGCGCCCATATCTACAAGGGCTGTGATGTTACCATCCCCATCTACGATTCTGGGATGGCCGTCGAGGTCGGTCGTAACACCAGCAGGCACTGCGCTGTTGTTACCGGTATCGATGCAGTTCGAATCCGCCAGCAGCCGCAGGTTGTCGTCCTCCGTGCCAAAGATATCATCTGGTCCGTTCGAGTCCACAAACAGCGGGTCATCCCCAATGTTCCCCGTGCCACCTAAACCACCGATCCAGCCTTGCACGCAGCAATAGTTAATCACCGGCGTGCTGCTGGCGTTGTAAATCTGAGCGGACTCATCCATGCCGCCGCCGTCACTGTTGCCCCATAGGATACAGTTGGTCAGCGTCGGACTGTTGTTGTAGTTGTACATCCCGCCGCCGTTTCCTGCTGAGTTACCGCTGAACGTGCAGTTGGTCACCGTCGCGTCGCTTCCTAAGTGGTTAAGCATCCCTCCCCCACCGCTGCTTGCTGTGTTGCCACTGAAAGTGCAATTAGTCAGCGTCGGGGTGCTGTAATACCCATTGTACATCCCGCCGCCGCTGCTTGCCGAGTTACCTTTAAGCTGACAGTTGGTCAGTGTTGGATTGCTGTGGTCGAAGTTGCGTATCCCCCCGCCGTAGACCGCCGAGTTGCCGCCGAACTTGCAGTTGCTAATCGTCGGGTTTCCGTTCGGCTGGTTGATCATCCCTCCGCCCGCCATATCTGTACCACTGCCATTGGCATTGCCGCCGGTGATGGTAAAGCCATCGAGAATGGTGTTTGGCTCATTCCCGCTGCCCGTAACGACGTGGTAGCTGTTCTCACCGTTGTTTGTAAAACCAACATCGTCGCCGGCAAGGTCGCC
>JAUWLI010000253.1 GCA_030613765.1 Phycisphaerae bacterium | reverse complement strand
AACGCCTGCTGTCGGCTCGACGATACTTATCATCGCGCCGGCCAGCGCGTTAAAGAGACTGCTCTTACCAACATTAGGCCGACCAATTATTGCTATTACCGGCAACGCCATAGGCTCTATCCATATCTAATTTATAAGGCTTTAAGTATAAGACAAATTTAGTATACCAGAATAATCAGTAATTTAAAGTCATAATGCCAACCGCTAAGTATGCCTGTACACAGCAATTATTGTCTACAAAACAATCACAAAAGCGGTCTTTATTGTCCCTGCCGGCCTCTATGGTTTTCAGGTTTTTTCTTTTGACGGCAATTCTTGCTTTCGTTAAAATAAGTATTCCATTTTAGTTCTTTCGTCAGGCCGATATGGATGCAGATACTACTTGTATAAGATAGATAGGAGGAAAACATATGGGAAAAAAGAAGATGATATCACGTCGCCGGTTTTTGTCGGGAGCAACGAGTCTGTCCATCGCAGCCGTGGGCTTTCCGTATTTCGTTCCGTCTTCGGCGCTGGGTAACGCCGGCAATGTTGCTGCGAGCAATCGGATCATTGTGGGTTGTATCGGTGTAGGGCCGCAGGGCACAGGGGTGATGGGTAACTTCCTGGGACAGAGGGACGCACGCGTTGTGGCGATATGCGACTTGAAGAAGCAGAGGCGCGAGGCAGTGCGAGACCTTGTTAATAAGCGCTATCAGGATACTAGTTGCGTGATATACGAGGACTATCGCGAGCTGGTGGCGAGGGATGATATTGATGTTGTTCTTGTCGCGACGACGGACCACTGGCATGTGCTGACGTCCTTGGCGGCGGTTCGGTCAGGAAAAGATGTCTACATGGAGAAACCAATGGGCTTGTCTGTCGCTCAGGACCAGGCCATGCGCGAAGCAGTACACAGGTATGGCAGAAAATTTCAGTTCGGGACGCAGCAGCGGTCGAACAGGAATTTCCGTTTTGCGTGCGAGCTGGCCTTGAACGGGCGGATAGGAAAGCTGCACACCATTAATGTATGGTCTCCCGGCAGTTCTTCCGGAGGGGACCTTAAGCCGGTGCCTGAGCCGGACTGGATTGATTATAATATGTGGCTTGGGCCGGCCCCCTATGTGCCTTACACAAAGGACCGCTGCTCGAACAGTCGGTGGTGGTTTATTTCCGATTATGCGCTTGGATTTATCGCCGGCTGGGGGATTCATCCTGTGGACATCGCGATTTGGGGCGGCGGTGACAAGGTTAAAACGCCCGTGGAGATTGAAGGCAAGGGTGTCTGGCCTTCGTCGGATGGTGTGTGCGATACGGCCCAGAACTGGGATGTTGTGTGCAAGTATGACAGTGGTGTAACGATGAACTTTACGGGTTGGCCCTGCCGAGAAGAATGGCAGAAGCGCTACGGCAAGATACAAAGTCACGGCACCGCCTTCGAAGGAACCGATGGCTGGATCCAGGTAAACCGTGGAGGCATCACCGCTCATCCGAAGGAGCTGCTCTCGACGGAGTTTGGGCCGGACGAGATTCAGCTTGTTAAGAGCGGCAACCATGTGAGGAACCTGCTGGATTGCGTGAAGAGCCGGGCCGAGACGATATCTAACGTTGATGCGGCTGTCCAGGGGGACATAATATGCCAGATAAGCGATATTGCGATTCGGCTTGAACAAAAACTCAAATGGGACCCGAAAAAGGAACGTTTCCTCAATAGCGATGAGGCTAACAGGATGCTGACACGTGCCATGCGCAGTCCGTGGCACTTATAAAACTGATTTTTTACTTATGAAAGGCAGGTTTTGAAATGGCAAATGTTTACATTGGGGTCAATCTTGAATTTGTACGACATGCCGACATGTCGTTTGAATTGGGGATAGAGAAGGCGGCCGAACTCGGATATGAATATGTCGAGCCGTGGGTTCACTGGGGACGTGAGCTGATGAGTGAAGCGGGCTACTATGCGACTATTTCGATGCTGGACGACCCGTTGCAGGTCAAGCGCGCCTGTGAAAAGGCCGGCGTCAAACTTTCGGGATTGTCATCGCATACTCCTATGTGCAAGCCGGATATCAGCGTAAACTACCTCAAACAGGCGATTCGCTTCGCGGCTGAATGTGGTGCGCCGTGTGTCAACAGCGACGAAGGTCCGAAACCTGCATGGACCACGGAGGAAGAAGACCACGTGCTGATGAAGTATGTGCTGACCGAAGCAGCCGCGTTTGCAGAAAGTCGCGGTGTTATGATCGGCATTGAGCCGCACCAGCAATACAGCAAAAGCCCCGATGGTCTGGAAAAGATTTATCAGCTTGTCAATTCTCCGGCTATCGGTATCAACTTCGACACCGGAAACAGTTATCTCAGCGGGCACGACCCGATTAAGTGGCTGGAGAGTATCAAGGACAATTTAGTACATGTCCACGCCAAAGATATTTCGATACAGCAATCCGAGGATGAACGAGGCAAGGTCACCGGCACTCCGGCCGGCTGTGCCTGCGGCGATGGCGTGATAGACTGGAAAAAAGTAATCGAGGTGTGCACTGGTGCTCCGCGTGATATTGTATTGAGCGTCGAGTGCGGCACTATCGACCAGGCCGAGCAAAGTATCAAGCATCTAAAAGAATTGGTATAGAAACCCTCGGCAACGGTAGAGCAATTTTTTTGAAATTATCAAGATATACACCCGGTTCCTGAGTGTTGCCTATAAATAGCAGGGAGGCAATAGTAACTCTGTGTGGAGTGTTTTATGGACACGGACCGTATTGGAAGAAGACAGTTTCTACAGCGTGCCGCAATTGGGACCGCTTCGATTACACTCGGTCCCAAATTGTCCTGGGCGCGGCGTTCGGGCAGGAAGGGAACCTCGAAAAAGCCGAATCTGGTTTTTATATTCGCGGACCAGTGGCGCGCGCAGGCCACTGCCTATGCCGGTGATACGAATGCCAGGACGCCAAACCTTGACAAACTCGCCGCCGAAAGCGTCAATTTCAGCAATGCTGTGTCAGGCTGTCCGGTGTGTTGTCCTTATCGCGCGAGCCTGCTGACCGGCCGATTTCCGCTCACGCACGGTGTTTTTCTAAATGACGTGCTTCTTAACAATGATGCCGTTTCCATTGCCCAGGTTTATAACAAGGCCGGCTATGAGACGGGATATATCGGCAAATGGCATTTAGATGGACGCGATAGAACCGCGTTTATTCCGAAGGAAAGGCGGCAGGGCTTTAAATTCTGGAGGGCGTTCGGCTGTACACATAATTATAACAACTCCTTCTATTATACGGATGAGAATGTAAAGCTAAAATGGAATGGCTATGATGCAATCGCCCAGACCCGTGAGACTCAGCGTTACATTCGCGAGCACGCCGGTGCTAAGCCTTTTGCTCTTTTCCTTTCGTGGGGCCCGCCCCATGCGCCCTATCACACCGCGCCCGAAAAGTACAGAAAACAATTTAGTGAAGCGCAAATCAAACTACGGCCTAATGTCCCCAAAAAGTTCGAAGCTCAAGCAAGAAAGGCCCTTGCCGGCTACTATGCTCATATCGCCGCACTGGATGACTGTATTGGAGAAATCCTTCGGACGCTTAAAGAAGCGGGCCTTGAAAACGATACTATACTTGTCTTCACGTCGGACCACGGGGACATGCTCTATTCACAGGGTGGACAGAAAAAGCAGCAGCCTTGGGACGAATCCATCCTGGTTCCGTTTTTGTTGCGCTATCCTGCTGCACGCGGCGGGATAGGGAAATCAGTCGATATGCCGATTAACACACAGGACATTATGCCGACGCTGCTCGGATTAAGCGGTATTGAGATACCCGGCACTGTTGAAGGGGCCGATTTCTCCGATGTTATAAGAGGAAGCCGGAAACAGAAGGACAACGCTGCGCTGATTAACTGCCCATCGCCCTTTGGCCAGTGGACAAGAAACCGAGGCGGCAGGGAATATCGCGGTATTCGTACGAGTCAATATACTTACGTCCGTGACCTGAATGGGCCCTGGCTGCTTTATGATAATAAGAAAGACCCCTACCAGATCAATAACCTGTGCAATAAGCCTGAACATAGCGAATTGCAGAAAAAGATGGAAGTTGTGTTATCACAAAAGCTAAAGCAGACGAACGACGAGTTTTTACCTGGCGCCGAATATATTAAGAAGTGGGGCTATGTCGTTGGCAAGAACGGAACAGTACGATATTCCAGTTGAAACTGGGCAGTTTGCTATAGATTTATGTATTTTGCAGGAAGACATAAGGGAAATAGATGAGGATTTTGAAAGGGGATAGAAATGAATAAAAAAGATTTAAACAGGCGGGAATTTCTAAATGCAGCGTCAGCAGCCTCTCTCGCCGCGGCTGTATCAGGGAGCATTCCAGCGTATGGAAGTGTAAGCAAAAAGGCGGGTAAACCTGCAATTCTTGGCGGTAAACCTGTTAGAACTAAATCCTTTCCTGGTTGGCCGGTCTGGGACAAATCGGCAGAGGAGCCTGTTCTATCGATACTTCGAAGCGGGAAATGGTTCAGGGGCAGAGGGAATACGGTTTCAAAGTTTGAAGAACAGTACGCTAAATTAATGGGAGCGAAGCGCTGCGTTTGCACGGTAAACGGTACGAATGCTCTGCTGACCGCTTTGCACGTGCTTGATATAGGTGTCGGAGATGAGGTCATTGTCTCCCCTTATACGTTCATTGCCACGTATAATGTGGTCTTTGGTTCCTGTGCCCTGCCGGTCTTTGTCGATACCGATCCTGAAACGTTCCAGATAAATCCGGATAAAATTGAAGAGAGAATC
>JAUWLI010000016.1 GCA_030613765.1 Phycisphaerae bacterium | reverse complement strand
TGAATTCATCGCCGAGGCCCGGCGAAGCCGTAAGGTTTTGGGGGGCGGCATGCGTCAGGCAGGTATCATTGCTGCAGCCGGTATCGTAGCTATGGAACAAATGGTGGAGAGGCTCGCAGAGGACCATGCGAATGCCAGGCGCCTGTCTGAGGGAATAGCGCAAATCGAAGGATTGTCAATTGATTTAGCGGTGGTGCAAACCAATATCATTTATTTCGACCTGGTCAGTGACCGGCTGGACATCGATACGTTCGTAAAGCGACTTGGGAAGAAAGGGGTCAGGCTATTGCATATAGGAGGCCCACGCCGTTGTCGTGTGGTGACTCATTATGGCATTGAAACCGAGGATATAGACGTTACACTGGCGGCTATGAGAGAGGTTATAGAAGAGCCATAGTTGTTAAGCTCTCGCTTAAGGGCGATGGTGCGCCCTTATTATCTTATTTGTCCTCTTCGTCTTTGCCACCGAGGAGGCCTTTGAGTCCCTCTACTATTTTCTTAGGTTTCAACGTATCCTTAATTTCGTCGGGGACTTTGTCACCAAGCTCTTTGTCCAGTTTTTCGCCGAGCTTGCCGTCAATCTCCTTGATGATTCTTTCTTTGCCGGCTTCGACCAGGGCCTTTTTCAATTCATCGGTCAGTCCTTTGACATCAAATACCAGTTGTGGTTCGCTGACAGGTCCGACAATCCTTATTGTTGTCTTTAGGTCTTTTAGAGCACCAAATGCTTCGGACGTTGTTTTGGAGCCCAGGCCCAGAACTCCTTTTCCCTGACCTTTTGCCTGAAGATTACTGATGACAATGTCTACGGCGATATCGAGAGTTTCATTTGTAGCTGTACCGTTGAATTGGCCGGAGGCAGTTCCCGATTCGAACACCAAGCCTGCGTTGTCGCTAAGAGACGACTGGATCTTTTTCATATCGAAGCCACCAAAGTTTCCTGAGAGCTTCGGGATGCCACCTTTTGAGCCATAGTCGATTGTTATAGTTAAAGAGGCAGGCGTATCGAGTGATTTTATATCGAAAGTGACAGGCAGCTTGGCAGCCTTGGGTGCATCGCTTATATTTGTCAACAGAATTTTGCTGTTACCGAAGATTGGCGAGGTTATTTGAACGTTTTCGAGTATTATTTTTTTGGCCAACATTCGGGGCGAAGGGGACACAAGGGCATGTGCCTTGAGATAATCGAGGTATTTTTGTGGCACCTGCTCGGGCTGAGTTGCGGTTTTGTCGGCGTCTTTCTTTGGGAGCCACTTGCGGATTTTTTGCAGCTTTTCCTTGAGGGCTTTGGCATCTTTTAGATACTTTTCGAGCATGGCCATGTCGGCAGGGTCGAGATTGTGATCACACGGGTCGAAAACTTCCGGCTCCTGCCTGGCAGTGGATTCACTAACTTTGCCCGGCGCTGCTCGTTTCTGGTCGAACATGACATTTGAGACCTCGATCTGCTCCATCACCAATCTGCCCAAAAGCAAATGATAGAGACTGGCATCGGTAGCGACTTTGTCAACAGAGAACTGATTATTACTGGGATTTTCCGGGTCGGTGACCTGTATTCCGGATGCAGAGACGGCACCGGTCAGGGCAGAGAGGTTGAGGTCATCGAGATTCACTTCTGCACCGTTGGCCCGTGTCATCGCGCCGGAGGCATAATCTTTGATTGTGCTGTCTTTTATTATAGTTGTTGCGATTACCGAGACTGCAATTAACAAAACGGCCAAGACGACACCGGCCTTTCGGATGTACTTCGTTTTGGCGGTAAATAGTGACTTGGCGTCCTTTGTGCGTTTGCCAACGAGCAATCTATCCAAGATTCGTACCCACCGATTGGAATACCATTTTTTGAACTTATCAGAGCCTTCTTCGAGTTTTAACAGCATCCGGCGAAAGCTTATGACGGAGCGGACCATTAGCAGTCCGGCAATGGCGCCGAGAATTGGACCGAGGAGGACAGTAGAAGCCACTGAGTATTTGCTGAAATCGGTCAATCCTATCACCGGTATTGACGCCAGCAGTCGCAACAGAAAAGACAGATAAGTCTGTACCCAAACGCCGGCGTGATAGAGGACCGGTGCGGCTGCGAAGCAGAGAGTCTTTCCTAAACCGGCTGACAATAGAAACACACCAATGTGAACATTCAATACGAGCACAAGTATTACTAAGACAGTGTGAAAACCGGAGAAGCCTGGCATGAGTCCAAACGAAAAACCAAGCATCACAGACAGGAAAATAGCGACTGGTGAAACGCCGCCTCGGAATATCGCAAGGTATTTTTTAATAAATCGTGGAAGAATCATATCAGCACCTCATTTTAATAAATAATAAGCTCAATTCTTAATTTGTTTCCGTCGCGTAATTTTACCAAATAAAGGAGGTGTGTGGCAAATAAAATTGCAGTTTCAGCAAAAACTGTGCTTATTATGCGAAAAAGAAAGATTTATAACATAATAAATCTTGCGGCAGGATTGAGAGAGAGATACCAACGCAAAACTGAATAAGTATTTTATCCTGAAATTTCTCGACTTGTGTCAAGGAAGTTGTAGAATAATATCGGCCTTGATTAGCCCTGTGCAATGAGACAACAATAGTTATGTTCTTATTGTAGGCGTAAGAAGGTTACAGCAGTGCTGCTGAACATGGATTGGAGCATCGAAACCCGGAGCTTGTTTGAAAGGACAGGACAAATGAAGATTGTGAAAAATGCTACTCTTTGGTCTTTGTTGATATTGATATCGCTTGCTGACTCAGGGTGCAGTAAGAAAGAAGAGGAAGTGACCAGATCTGAAGCTAAATCAGCATTTTATGTCAAGGTGAAGAAAGAAGCCGATCAGAAAGAGCCTGATAAGCTACGGATAGAGGTGATGAAATACCAGGAAGAGATAATCGCCAAAAAGCTCGAAGCTGAGGAACTTAAAACTAAGCTCCAGACAGTTCCTTTCGAGGAAATATTAGATGAGGACGCAAAAAAACTTGAGGAATTAAACGAGTCTATATCCGCGCTTAAGACACGCTATGAAGTCTACCTCCAGGAGCTGCGAAATAAAGGCGAGGATATATCCGGTCTACAAATCTGAACTGTTGGCGCTATTAGTTACACTTATTTATTTGATCCAGATGACGAGCAAAGCATCGAACAAATAGTAGGGATTTGTTGACCTGAGTATTAGCTCGTATAACAGAGCAATATTTTTTTGAAAGGTATATATTATGGATGAAGTTTTGAAGACAATTTATGAATACCTGAGCAAATATGGACTGAAAGTCCTGGGAGCTCTGGTAATCCTCCTTGTTGGCCGATGGTTGGCCGGTCTGGTCTCGCGCATGGTCGAAAAGGCATTGATCAAAGCCAAAGTCGAAGAAACCCTTGCCAAGTTCATCAAACACCTCACTCATATTGCAGCATTGGTGTCTGTAGTGATTGCTGCTTTGGCCGCAGTTGACGTAGAGACGACGCAGTTTGCCATGGTTATTGGTGCAGCGGGTTTAGCTATCGGATTAGCTCTGCAGGGGTCGCTGGCAAATTTCGCTTCAGGATTTCTGATGATTATTTTTCGCCCATTCAAAGTAGGAGATTTTATTGAGGCAGCCGGTACCAAGGGAACCGTCAAGGAAATGGGAATCTTCAACACTATTTTAAACACCCCGGACAATATCCGGGTCATAATTCCGAACGCCAAGCTCACAGGTGATAATATAATGAACTACACGGCCAACGGTACAAGACGCGTTGATTTGGTTATAGGAGTGTCTTATGAAGATGACCTTAAAAAGGCCAAAGAGGTGATTGAAGGAGTATTGGCCGGTGATGAAAGAGTCCTCGAAGAACCCTCTGCCACAGTGGCTGTTGTCGAACTGGGTGACAGCAGTGTGAATTTTGTCGTGCGCCCGTGGGTCAATTCAGCCGAATATTGGGATCTTTACTTCGATATAACTGCAAAGATTAAACTCAGTCTTGACCAAAATGGTATATCGATACCCTATCCACAACGCGATATACATATGAAAAATAACAGCAGCAATCAAGCTGCGGTTCTTTAATCTTAATTCCGGAAACATGGTTTTTACGAGGAAGTGTTACAACCGCTTTCTTAAGTGGCAGCATTGCCTGATTTGCACCTTGTAGTCATATATATCAGGATGAGGAATTGATGAACTGCCTGGCTTTTGTATAATTAGATTGATTTAAATTGGCCCCTGGCCATAAGATAACAATAGTTCGATGTTCTTATTGTGGGTCTGTGAAAATGCTTCAGCGATGCTGCTGAGCATTGACCGAAGCGTTGAAATTGGGTATTTTTTGAAAGGGCAGGAAAATGAAGATTGTGAGAAATGCTACTATTTTGTCTTTGTCGGTACTGATATCGCTTACTGCCTTAGGTTGCAGTAAGGAAGCTGATGAGACCATACCTGTGAGTGAGGTTAAGGCCGAAGCCGATCAGATGGACACCAATAAGCTAAAGTCAGCAGCAATGAGATACAAAGAAGCCATCACCGCTAAAACGGGTGAACTTGAGCGGATCACCGCTAAACTCAAGGAAATTCCAGTGGCTGAAATGTTGGGTGAGGAGGCTAAGGGACTGAAGGCTGATATTGATGACTTAAACAAGTCTGTATCCGCGCTGAGGGAGCGTTTTGATGTCTATCTCCAAAAGCTGCGGGAAAAAGGCGGGGACACGTCCGGTTTAGAGACATAGGCAGGCAGCAATATCTATTTGTTGTTATTTATCTGTCATTTATCATGATGGTCCCATTTATGATGTACTCAGTGTTTTGCCCTGATATAATGATGCCCAGGGTGTGGAAAAGCTAAAGGCAATTCCTTCAGAAAGAAGCGATACGTCACTGTATTAGATCATCCTCACAATGATATAGCTGCACTTGTACAGGTACTTAAAGTGCAAAAAGCATTGTCATAGTCCCAGAAGTATCAAATTCCTCAATCCTTTTTTTCTTATGGTTTTTTTGCCATTTAACGTCCGGAAATAATGTTACTTTGGACTTTATATTGTATCTGCAATCATATTATGAACCAGCGGATTGTTATTAAAATTGTGAAAAGGATGATATAAAGTGCCTTTTTGAATATGTCGACATATATTTATTGCATTTACAGTTATAGCTTCGGAGTAAAAAGATGGTCTTGAAATATATGGTCACAGATGCTGACTTGGCCAAGGGCGGATTAGGTCCGCCTGAAACAGAAGCCAAGCAGCCAAAAGCAAGTGCTGAGGAGCCCGAGAAGAAGGTTGTCTCGGATTGGCGGAGGCAGACCTGCTCGCCAAAATGGGCTGATGGGAAATCCAGAAGAAACGTAAAATTCTGGTTTTTTCTGATGGCTATCCTGGTTTTAGGCGGGGGCGGTTACTATCTTTGGACTGCCGATCTAATATCACCTGCCTTGGATATGATACCCATCGGAAAAATCAAAGTTACAGTTACGGCGATACTTTACGACGAGGAAAATGCGTCCGCTATAGTTGACGGCAGTGTCGTTCGCGAAGGAGATACTATAGAGGGTTATAAGGTCGTTAAAATACACAAAGACGAAGTTGAATTTGAGAAGAAGGGCAAGAGATTCACCAAAAAAATATATGAATAGCTGAATCTTAGCTGTAAAGAAATCGATCGGCATCTGATTTCCAATTATATCCGCGACATCACACTGGTGAATAAATCTTGAGGCTATACTGTTACATGTTATCGTGGAGTGTTTATGCTCTCTCGGAGGCATACTAAAGATAATAATACCCCTGTCAATCGTGAGCAGAGTGGCGAACTACTACGTCACCTTGGTATGTTCACTCAACTGGCCGATGAGGGAATAGCCACATTTGACCTGAAAGGCACTATTCACTTTGTCAACAGGGCCTGGGCCAGGATGCATGGGTATAAGTCGAGCGATGAACTACTTGGCAAAAAGATTAGCCATTTTCACACAAAAGATCAAATGAAATCCGATGTTATTCCTTTCATGGAGGAGACCAAACGTGAAGGCTCTGCCACTGGTGCCATTGAACATGTGCGAAAAGACGGTACAACATTCCCAACCCAGATGAAGACGTCTTTATTGAAAGATGAGAAAGGCCAAGCCAATGGGTTGATTGTAATCATTACAGATATCACTGAACACAAGCGGCTTGAAGAAGCGGCTACCGGATCCACTAAACAGGAGAAAGAGCTAAAGGAGCAAATCGAACAACTCCAACATCAGATCGGCGAACACAAGCAGGCCGAGGAGAGCTTAAAGCAGGAGGCAGCCAAGTTAACAGCTGCCAATGAACAACTCCAACACCAAACCGGCAGTCACGATCAAGCCGAGGCAAGTCTCAAGCAGCAAGCTGCCGAATTAACTGCCACCAATAAACAACTCCAACAACAAATCGGCGAACAAGAGAAAGCCAAAGAGGACCTCAAGCAGCAAGCAGCCAAGTTAACGACTGTCAACGAACAGCTTCAACATCAAATCACCGAACATGAGCAAGCTGAGGAGGGCCTCAAGCAGGTTGGAGCCGAGCTAACAACAGCCAACGAAGAACTTAAAGACAAAGTTATCGAACATGATATAGCCGAGGAGAATCTCAAGCAAGAGTCAGATAAGCTAAAAGCTACCAACGAACAACTCAATAATCAAATCACAGAGCACGAGCAAGCCGAGGAGAGTCTTAAGCAGGAAGCAGCCGAGCTAAAAGCTTCCAACGAACAACTCAAGAATCAAATCACAGAGCGTGAGCAAGCCGAGGAGAATCTCAAGCAAGAGTCAGACGAGCTAAAAGCTGCCAACGAACAACTAAAGAATCAAATCACAGAGCATGAGCAAGCCAAGGAGTATCTCAAGCAGCAGGCTGCCGAGTTGAAATCCGCCAATGAGCAGCTCCAAAAGCAAATCGTCGAAGATAAACAGACCAAGACAGATCTCATGAAGCACCTTAACATGATAACAGAGACCATTGTAGATATGCAAAACAAAACCAGCAAAAGCAGTGGTGGGCGGAAGAGGGCAGTGGCAGACACCGACGATGATGCAGAAGAATCAGAACAGGTGGGCGGACTACTTGATACTGAACAACTTAAATCTATAGCTGAACTGGCCAAACGGCTTAGATAGGATTCATTCGACGGTGATAGAACAAGTGGCATATTTTTAATATGAAGACCGACACGGGAGTTAGCATCCGTGATATCTTAGGTTACACATTCGCTCCTTGCCCTTGCCTCTGCAATAAGATTGAGCATCTGGTCAGCCTGACGTTGAATTGCGGGGTCAGGATTTGTCACTCTCGAATTCCATTTGTTGTACTCTCTATTTAGCTGCTGCCGAGTTTTTTCTTTGCTCATATCGGTACTGACGCCAAGTATAACTTCCTGGTCCCTGGCTTCATGCATACCGACGGGCAGGATTTTTTCCACCATGTCCCGAAACCTGTTCATGTCAACCTCGAGCCATTCAGCGAAATCTTTTAAAAGATCCATTTCTTCAGCGGCAGCTACGCCGTTTGCCTGCACTACATGCAGGCAAAGGTCTAAAATGTCGTAGCGTTCAGCGAGGGGCACGATTTCCACGATTTCTTTACATATTTTATAAGCGTCGAGCTGGTTACCATTAGAGAAGAAAGCAACGGTTTTATTAAGCGCCTTTTCGAATTTACGCCTGTCTTTATCAGAGGCCTGAGCAAAATCAAGATTGTTTCTTGCCCAGTTTTTAATAATTTCAATCTCGCAGTCATAGAGTTTTCTATCTGCAGCACTGACGGCAAAAGCCAGTGCCACCGCCAGGTTTTTAGTACGCTGGACGTTTTCTTGTAAATCGACATATCCAATATCATAATTGTCATAATTAAAAGAGCATTTTGCACAAGCAAGCACGTTGCCGTTACTCTGTGATAATATTGAGGTCGTGCACTGCAGGTTTCTTTTTCCTTTGTGCGGATACATCAGCCAGTCAATATGTAATTGTGCAACGGAAGTCCAATCTGACAGATTGGTGACTTGCTTAGGTATTTTGCCGAGGTCAGCACTGTAGCAAAACGTCGGCGAATCCTGTGATTGCCATTGTTTCACGCGGCTATGTACTGGTTTGGCATCGTAAGCCTCGTCAGTGACATCTGTGAATAAAATTTGCAACGTCGTATAATGCATATCAGAAGGCGCTCGAATTATGCCTCCAATTTGCACTGTAAAAGCATCAAAAGCACAATCAGCCTCCTTCTGCCGGGTTAATTTAACCCGACAATTAAGTGCTTCAGGGTCGGGTAATTCAGAAGGCTCATTAATTGGGCTGCTTCCCACTTCGCACATAATTGGAAATTCTGCACGACTGTTAGAATCCTGAACCTTATAGTTAGTAAAAAACCGCCGTATCCTGATTTGACCGGTCAAATCAAGAATAATCACAACCATAGCAGTGAGTATTACAATCAGAATTGGAATCATAATCTGTTCCATTGGCATGCCAACCGATATTGCTATTTGACTTTGACGTTCTCCAATCGTTTGCTCTTTTCTCTTTTTTCCGACATGTTACCTTTTTTGTCCAGGCTGCAATCTACTTCAAGAGTTTTTCCTGACTCGACGTCTTCAAACTTACAGTGCATTCTCTGGTTTACATCATAGCTGTAAGTAACTTTAATCGGTCGTTCCGCGGGCCTGTCCGGAGGCAGATGGAACTTGTGTGTTGCAATCTTAGTTACATACTCAGGGGCCGAATCTTCGCCCTGGCTTATGGTTACCTCAAGCTCTGTTTGTCCCTCAGAGACAGTATAGAACATCTGTGAGGCCTGGCAAGGCAAGGGTGTGTTTTTCTTGAGAATGATACAATTCTGAATTACACGTCTGCCTGTTTCATTGTCAACAGGAGCACAGATAGTACCATAACTGTGGTTGCAGACATCCGTGAGGTTAATATCTTTGAGTCCGCTCGAGATTCCAACGGGCACTTCCTCCGGTTTTTCTCTCAGCATTGTCAGCCCGGCTTGTAAAGCAGCGCCAAGTGCAACACATTCGTCTACATTTACTGCAGTTTCAGGCTTAAATCCGAACGTTTTTTCCAGGTGTTTCTGGACTAATGGAATACGAGTACTGCCGCCTACTAACAGTACCTTACCGATATCAGAAGGCTTAAGGCCTGCCTCATCAAGAACGACTTCGACCAAAATATCCGTGCGTGCTATCAATGAAGCAATGGTATCTTCGAACATCTCCCTTTTTATTTCCACTCTCATGTTACCAGCGGGGCCGTAGAGCATTTTCTTTGAAGCAAGACGCCTTGACAATGTCTTTTTAATATCCTCAGCATCATCCTCATACTTTGCCCTGTCCTCATCAGAGGTAATCAGCCCGGCACCGAATTTGTCCGTGTAGCTTTTCTCCATAATCTCTAAAATCTTCTGGTCGAAGTCTGTTCCGCCGAGTGCATGGTCGCCCTGTGAACAGACAATCTGCATTTGATGTCCCTCTACATCCATTATTGTTACATCGAATGTTCCACCACCAAGGTCATATACGAGTACCTTTCCCGAAACGTCGCGTGTAGTAGCATAATACAGTGCGGCGGCGACAGGCTCATTGACAATTCCAATCACGTTGAGTCCAGCGGCAGTCCCTGCGTCCATTGTTGCTTTTCTTCGTACTTCGTCATAGTGCGCAGGAACCGAAATGACGGCATCGCAGATTTGGCCATGTTCGGAGGAACACTCCTCCTTGAGCTTTTTCAGTATCAGCGCAGACAACTCCACAGGGGTCCAGTCCTTGCCATCAATATTCTTGCGATAATTCGCATCTCCCATGTGGCGTTTTATCCACCTAATGGAGCGTTGAGCGTTTACAAGCCTTGAATTAACAGCTTCAATACCAACCCGGACTACATCAGAGTTCTCTTCGTCGAAGAAAATCGCGGACGGCGTGAGTCTCTCACCATCAGCATTTGGGACAATCTCCGGCTTGCCGATTCCATTAAGAATCGCTAACGCTGAAAATGTTGTTCCAAGATCTATACCTACTATATTAATTTTGTTGGGCTCTTTTTTAGCCATTTTATACCCCTTCTATCTCATTCGGGTTCTCATTTTTCGACATACTACCTTTATTTAACAGACCTAACCATACAGCTTAACCTGAGCTGGACGTACAACCTTTACATTTTCCTCATCGATAAAGAATTGATAACCCGGTCTTATTATTTTCGCAATTTTTCCTGTCTGTTTTTTGTTTTTGCAGCTTTCCTTGCCTTTGACTGCCTCTGCAAACTTTTCCTGCCCGTGATAATCACTGTTTAATTCGGGCTCATACTGTTCAACACCACTTGACTCGAGAGCAAAGAGCATCTCATCCCTTACTTCCTCGAGGTCTACGACTTCCATATCCTTTTTCGACAACTGGCTAATACGTTTTTCAAGATTGTCAATACAACGAATAACACGCATGCAAAAAGTCTTTGTTATGTTCCAGTCGTATCCGTCCTGAAGTTTTGTCAGTCTGTCCTGTTGTGAGGAAGCGTATTCACGAATGGCTGATACCTGCTGAGTAAGTTCGCTAAGAGTGTTGTTGATTGGTTGTGAATTCTCAATAGTTGTTTGCTGAACACCATGGGCCATCTGCCTGAACTCCTCCATCTGCTTTTCCAAATTCTCAGTTTTTTCTTTGAGCGAGTCTTCATTTTTATTATTTACGTTCACATTTTCCGCGGCTTTTTCTAATGATTCCACGAGTTCGATGGTTTTTTCATCCGAAATTAAAACGTCAGTATGGTTGGCAGAATCCTGCTTACAATTATTCCAGTCTGAATTTCCGAGTGCTTTTGTCTGTTTCTTATCTCGTCGCCTCAATCCTCTTCGTTCCTGGTGCTGGTCCATAGTTTTTCCATCTTCGGCGGAAACTCCGACTTTTTCTCCAGTTTCTTCTTTTTCTCTTGATTCGCTTTCGGCTTTTGCCACTTTTTCAGTTTCAGCTTTATCTGTTTTTTCCTTTTTGACCTTTGCTTTAGCTTCTACCTTAGCCCTGACTTTTTCCTGGGTCTGTACTTTTGCTCTTGCTTTCTCCTGGGTCTTGGCCACTTTTTCCTCGTCAGCCTTCGCTTTTCTTCCAGTTTTGGCCTTTACCCTTGCTTCGGTTTTAGCTTGTGCCATTTTTTCGGCAGTAGGCTTTGATTTTCTTTCAGCTTCGACCTTTGCCCTTTCCTTAGCCTTAGGGTATATTGTTTCTTTCGTAACAACCTGGGTCATCTTTTGATCTTTGTTTGGGCTTTGGCCCCTGGAAACAACAGGGACAGATTTTCTCCTATTAGATGAGGCTTTAATAAGAATCTGATATATCCATAATACCAAGAAATAAGTAACAATCGCCCCGCCCGTAAGCGCACATATTATAGAACCAGTAAAAATGTGCCCTCTCATCCTCTTTTGCTTTTTGTATTCGTTTAATTTATTCCGCCAATTTTCGCCATAAAGAATATCGGCAAAGGGATTCGCATCTATTTTTCCTGTGGCCAATTTTTCCATGTCTGCATTGAGTCTTTCCTGCTGCTCTTTTTGCAGTTGATTTTCTGTTTTGGTTTTCCCATACTTGTCCAGCCACCAGGGCAAGTTTGCCCGCTGCTCCGGAGGTAATTGCAACCATTCATTGTATTGCTTTAGATACTCCTCCGGGTCTGAGCCATACTTCGTCTTATAGAAAGCAGCCCTTTGCTGATCCTTGTTGTTCTCTTTGAGAACCCATCCAAGCACAGCGCTGCCAGTAACTAATATTAATAAACCAAGTTTAACATATTTCTTAAACATAATCTCAAATCTAAGTCTACTATTATGTAACGTCAGATAATTAACCTATTCGCTCTCGTTTTTCTTACACTGAACTGGTTTTAAGCTATTGTCTGAGACCGACTCGGAAGTTTCATTACATACCTCGGTTACGCGTAGTATTTCTTCTATTGTGGTCAAGCCCTGCTCGACCTTTTTCACGCCGTCATCAAACAAACACGGCTGACCGCTCCGGCGAAAAATACTGCGCATATTACTGACCGAAGAGTCTTTGTTAATCATGTCCCTGAACTTGTCATCAATAACCAACAATTCGTAGATACCCATTCTGCCCACATAGCCGGAACCCCGGCAATCGTCACAGCCGCTGCCTGTAAAAAGCTGTTTGGCATTGATTCCCGAATTAGCTATGTGTCTGCGGATATTTTCCGGAGCTTTGTATACGGTTTTGCACTTCGGGCAAATCTTCCTGACCAGTCGCTGAGCAAGGACCGCATTCAATGATGCAGCTATCAAATACTCATCGATACCGATATTAACCAATCTGGTGACGCTGCTGGCCGCATCATTCGTGTGCAGTGTCGACAGGACCAAATGGCCTGTCAAAGCAGCCTGAACGGCGATACGGGCCGTCTCGTTGTCCCGAATCTCACCAATCATCATCACATCAGGGTCCTGACGCAGTAAACTCCTCAGCGACGTGCCGAAGTCAAGACCAATCCTCTCATTGATCTGGACCTGATTGCAGAAATCAAGCTCATATTCAACCGGGTCCTCAACAGTCGATATGTTTAACTTGTCACCATCCATCTGACACAGAGACGAATACAGGGTCGTGCTCTTGCCGGAACCGGTAGGACCTGTAACAAGCAGAATCCCGTGAGGCAGGATAATTTGCTGCTTAAAGACCTCGCAGACATCAGGCTCCATACCCAACTGCTCGAGATTCCTCATAATCGTTTGACTGTCCAGGACACGGATAACCACTTTTTCACCATGATTTGTCGGCAGCACCGAGATACGCAGGTCAACTCCCCTGCCGCCAACGGTAACCTTGATTTTGCCGTCCTGAGGCAGGCGTCTTTCTGATATATCGAGATTGGACATAATCTTAATTCTCGAAATAATCGCAGGATGCATTTTCAACGTCGACCGCGTTGTGTCAAAAAGTACGCCGTCTATGCGGTATCTTACCTTCGTAAACTTTTCTTTGGCCTCAATATGAATGTCACTGGCCCCTTCTCGTATCGCATTGCTAATAAGGTAATTTACGAATTTAATAACAGGCGACTGACCCGCCATTTTTTCGAGGTCTTCAAGGTCATCTTTCTTTTCCTTGACAACCTCGACGTCGGACATGTCACTGATGGCATCATCAAGTCCGTAATCAATGTTTTCTTTCTCGAAGGTCCCGCAGACTATTTTTATATCTTCATCCGGACAAACGAGGACCTCAACGTTCATCTGAGTCTGCCTTTTAACATCTTCAATGACAAAGAGGTCGGCGGGCTCACTTGTCGCAACCAACAGAGTATTGCCCTGTATCGCAACGGGCATAATGTGATTGCTTTTTATGTAATTAAGCTCAAGTTTATCAAATGCGTTCCTGTCTACCTCCTGCGATTTAATGCGGCGAAATTTGAATCCATACAAGCCCGCTTTGGCCATTGAAATCAGCAGCTCATCAGCTAATTTCAATTCCCGTATTATTTGAGCAATATCAGAGCCTTTTTTTTCCGCATGCAGTTGTCTTACTCCAGAGAGCTGGTCTGCGGTAATTTTTCCCATCTCGCAAAGGACATCAGCGACATCGCGGACATGGGCAGGAGTGTGCTCTTGTGGGCTATATAGGTTTGAGAGACCACAGATGTCCTCAGTAGGATTGTTGTCTGAAGAACTGTTACTGTGATTCTCTACAGGGTGAGCCTTATTTTGTCTAAATCCCAAAAACCGTTTCATAATTCCGTCAATACCTACAAAATAACATTCACACTTTCAGCGTATAGCTGGACAATTATGTTTCCACCGATAATAACTCAGGCCGCATTTGTTTTGTTTCCTTAAATTATTAAAGGAACACCCGGCCCTCAGATCGAAACCTTCAAATAAAATATAAAAAATAATTCCATTCTCACCAAATATGCTGATGGCACGAAATCAGCAATTTTCCTGCGTCCGATAGAGATTCCCCACCATGCTTTTTATCGTACATTGGCCAATACCAGTTGAAAAATCGACATAGATTTAGTAGCATAATGGGATTGGAGGTCTTAACAGGGTTATTGAATCGTCTATATAGGACATTCCGGCTAATATAAATGGAAAGGGCTTCAAGTATCCTTATGTAGTGTACGACTAATATAAATGGGAAGGGTTTCACGTGTTCCCATGCGGTGTGTATGGATTTAGATGAGAAGTATCGGACCAAAAGATTCTTTTACATGAAAGAGGAGTTGAAATGAATCGCTTATTTGTTTTATGTGTTTTCGCTGTTTTAATCGTAAATACTGCATTTTCCCAAGATGAAGCGAGGCTATTGCGGTTTCCAACAATTCATGAGGACCAGATTGTCTTTACTTACGCGGGAGACCTCTATAGTGTTCGGTCAACCGGGGGAGTGGCCCGTAAGCTAACGAACCACGAAGGCTTCGAAATGTTTGCTCGTTTTTCTCCCGACGGCGAATATCTGGCTTTCACAGGTCAATATGATGGCAATACGGAAGTCTATCTGATGCCGGCCGGTGGTGGTGTACCTGGCCGCCTGACCTACACAGCAACACTTGAACGCGATGATGTGTCCGATCGAATGGGTCCCAATAACATTGTGATGGCCTGGAAAAAAGACGGTAAATATATCATATTCCGCTCACGAATGCGTTCATTTAATTCGTTTAATGGACAGCTCTATGCCGTTTCCAAATCAGGGGGCCTTGCTGAAGAACTGGGCCTTCCTCGCGGCGGCTTTTGCTCCTTCTCGCCGGATGATAAGAAGTTAGCTTATAACCGGATATTTCGTGAATTCCGCACATGGAAACGCTATCGCGGCGGTATGGCCGATGACATCTGGATTTATGATTTCGATACGAAGAGAATTAAGAATATTACCAATAATGACGCTCAGGACATTATCCCTATGTGGAGCGGAGATAAAATATTTTTCCTCTCCGACCGTGATAAAAATAAACGCATGAACCTTTACGTTTATGATGTCAATACAAAGAAAACCAGGAAATTAACTAATTTCACAGATTTTGATATCAAATTTCCATCGCTTGGTAAAAGAGCAATCGTATTTGAAAACGGAGGCTATATTTACCGCTTTGATATCGAGAGTGAAAAATACGAGAAGGTGGTTATTTATATTCAAGAGGATTTGAGTGGCGGCAGAAGCGGCATTGTCAGTGTTGCCGACAATGTGACCAACTATGAAATTGGCCCGGACGGCAAGCGTGCCTTGTTTGGCGCCAGAGGGGACGTATTTACAGTTCCAGCCAAATACGGTGCTATCCGAAATCTAACTAATTCGCCGGGAATTCACGAACGAAATTCTCAATGGTCGCCGGATGGCAGATGGATTGCTTACATATCTGACGCCTCCGGTGAAGATGAAATCTATATCATGCCTCAGGACGGCAGCGGGCGGGCAAAGCAGATAACAAGAAATGCTGAAACCTACAAATACAGTATCGAGTGGTCGCCGGACAGTAAGAAGATTCTGTGGGCAGACAAACGATTACGTCTGCGATTTGTAAGTATCAAGAGCAGCAAAATCACCGAAGTTGATCAATCCGAAAAATGGGAGTTCAGTCGCTATTCATGGTCTCCCGACAGCAGGTGGATTGTTTATGTCAAGTCGGAAGGGGGAGCGATGGACAAGATTTATCTGTATTCGCTCAAGGAGAAGAAATCTTATGAGCTGACCGATGGGTGGTATTCGGCATCCAATCCGGTGTTCAGTTCGGACGGTAAATTTGTCTTCTTTACTTCCGACAGGGATTTCAATCCGATTTACAGCAGGACCGAATGGAACCATGCCTACCAGGACATGTCTCGAATCTACCTGGTCACGCTGGCAAAGAGCACCGATTCTCCATTCAAACCTCGAAGTGACGAAGTAGAGGTGAAGAAAAAAGAGAAAGCCAAAAAGCAGGATGCTGAAAAGCCTGATCCGAACGAAGATTCAAAGAAAGAGAAAGACAAAGAGACAGAAAAGAAAAAGAAAAAACAAAACATTAAAGTTGACATCGACGGCATCAAGGACCGCATTGCCGTGCTGCCCATAGCAGTTTCGAGTTACTATAATTTAAGCTCGGTTGGCGATAACCTGTATTACAATCGAAGAGGGAGTAAGGACAAAGAAACCCAGTTGCGGATGTATGACCTTAAGGAACGAAAGGAAACCGAGCTTGGCCAGATCAGCGGCTACGAGATATCAGCCGACCAAAAGAAGATGCTGGCTGTATCGGGTGGTAAATATGCCATTATCGATTTGCCAAAATCAAAAATCGAAATGAAAGAAACATTGGACCTTTCCGATATGGAAGTCCGCCTTGACAAGAAAGAGCAATGGAGGCAAATCTTCAACGAATGTTGGCGACAGATGCGGGAATTCTTCTATGTTCCTAATATGCACGGCGTTGACTGGATTGCTATGCGTGAACGCTATGGACCTCTGGTTGCTCATGTGAATCACCGTGCCGATTTGACGTATATCATCGGTGAGATGATAGGCGAATTAAATGTGGGCCATACTTATGTGGGCGGCGGAGAGTATCCCAAACCGAAAAGGATAACAACAGGTCTCCTTGGAGCTGAGATTGTACGCGATGGAAAATCGGGTTATTACAGGATTGAAAAGATATTGCGCGGGCAAAACTGGGACAAAGCAATACGTTCGCCATTAACCGAAATCGGAATCGATGCGAGCCAGGGCGATTATATTCTTGCTATAGATGGCAAATCTACCACCAACGTCGATAATATTTACGAGTTACTACTGAATAAAGCGGGGAAACAGGTTACCTTGAAACTCAACTCGAAACCTGTAAAGAAAGGCAGCCGGGATGTAATAGTAGTGCCAACAAGAAGTGAAGAGAAGTTGTATTATTACGAGTGGGTACAAACTAATATTGAGAAAGTAAGTGAAGCAACCGATGGAAAGGTCGGGTATATTCATGTGCCTGATATGGGGCGTTATGGATTGAACGAGTTTGTGAAGCATTTCTATCCCCAGATTCGCAAAAAGGCATTGATCATTGATGTTCGTGGAAACGGCGGCGGGAACGTCTCGCCTATGTTGATCGAACGGCTGCGGCGTGAAATTGCGATGATCGAATTCGCCAGGAATACCTCGCCGCAGCCGGACCCATACGGAATGATCTATGGGCCCATGGTATGTGTGGCGGATGAATTTTCCGCTTCGGACGGCGATTTGTTTACGTATCAGTTCAAGAAGTATAAACTCGGAAAAGTTATCGGTAAACGAACATGGGGCGGTGTTGTCGGAATTCGCGGTACCCTGCCCTTGCTGGATGGCGGTTATTTGCGCAAACCGGAATTTTCGCGCTACGACGTGGAAGGTAAAAAATGGATTATCGAAGGGTACGGAGTCGAACCGGATGTTTACATTGATAACGACCCGGCTAAAGAATATGCCGGTATTGATGAACAATTAAATAAGGCCATCGAAGTTATTCTTGAAGAATTGAAGACACAGGAAAAAGAGATACCGCCGTTACCAGCTCACCCGGTTAGATAATGTGAGGATTACGAGTCTAAGCATCTTTACACCTATGATTATTTAAATTGCCGATACGAAAGCAATCACTCAGAGAGGAGGCGGCGGTGGTGGCGGGGTCGACATAGTCGTGAAGTTCCAGAGCGCACCCGTGGTTGTGCCCCACTTATTGACTTCATCGATGCGCCAATAGTACGCCGTACTTGGAGACATTGTCCCGGGATCGAATGTTGTAGTGGTCTGGTTGCCTATAAAAGGCGGAGGATTGCTGGTCCCAAAGTAAATATCGTGCGATTCGGTGGATGGACCAGACGTCCAGCTCAAATCAGCATCTAAATCGACACCTAATGCATAATCCGTTGGACTCTGATTACTCGCCTGATCAGGTAGCGAACCAGTCGTGAAGCTCCAGAGGGTACCGGTGGTTGCCCCCCAGGGATTAACCTCATCGATACGCCAGTAGTACTTGGTGCCCAAAGCCATTGTACCGGGATCGAATGTCGTAGCTATTTGGTTGGATACAAATTGGGGAGTGATACTGGTTCCGATGTACACATCGTGCCATGTCGCATAAGAGCCAGCTGTCCAAATTAGAACAGTTACTAAGTTAACATCGGTTGCGCTGTCAGTTGGACTTGGATTACTCGCCTGGCCCGGCAGTTGTGGTGTGTATAGGTTTTTAAGCCAATTCTCGATAACAATAGTAACATCAAGTATATTGATGAAATCGTCAGGAGGGACACTAATGTCACAAGCGGCATTCCATTCTATATCTCCAGGTTTAGCCAACCAAGTAGATGCAAGAATTGTAAAATCCAGCATGTTTATAAATCCGTTAAGATCGAAGTCACCAACGTAATAAAACTCATCAGACCCCATATCCACACGAGGGCCGACAACTCGAGCGTGGCCATCGATATCCATATCTTCGGTCCCTAATACATAATTTGGGTCCCCGGAGTTAATGCAGGGAGAATTTGAAAGCAGATGATAATCTCCTTCAAACCAGATGTCATCATTTACATCGACCGGCGTTCCATTTGAGTCCCAATACCCCATATCCACAAAACACGGATCAGAATCGAAATTGTCCACCCCCCATTCCAGAGTACAGTCGGGTTCCACATACGCTACTGCTCGGTTGCCTTGAACATCACTGTATGCCATTGTGAGTTTAGAACCGTAAATTAAAGCAATCTGAGGTCCCAATGAAGCAGTGTTATCCCAGATGATGCAGTTAGTGATTGTTGGCCAGGAGTCAAAAAAGCTGGTTATAGCACCTCCACAATTTTGTGCACGGTTTCCAACTACGGTGCAATTACTTACTACGGGACTGCTGAACCAGCAACAGATACCAGCACCATCGCTTCCGGCTTCATTCCCACTTATAGTACAATTGGTGATTGTCGGTGCTTGAAAAGATACACAATCTATGCCACCACCTAATCTGATTGCCCAGTTTTCCGTAACAGAACAGTAACTGATAGAGCCGGTACAGCTGCTAATGCCACCCCCATGGTTAGCTGCGTTATTCTTGATCAAACAGTTTATGATTTGACCGTGGCAACTTGCCACCCCCCCACCTGTTGTTCCTGCTACGTTGTCAGAAATGAGACAGTTACTGATGTAACCATTGCACCAGTATAACCCACCACCTGTACCCCGAGCTATATTACCATTGATATTACAGTTAATTATAGTGGCAGATGTGCCAAACCCATTAATACCACCGCCACTTTCAGCATGTCCGCCAGTGATTGTCAAACCACGTATCTGGCAACTTGCATTTTCCTTGCTGCTGAATGCTATGACACAACCGTTAGCCGTTTGAGAATTTGCATCCGTATCGCCACTTAATATAGTCCTTGCTACGACATTAGGTTCATTAGGATTAGTACTTGTAAGAATGATATTGCGACCACAATTATACAAATTCTCGCAATAAGTACCTTCGCTTAGCATGATTACTTCGCCTGAACGTGCGACAAACAGCGCATCTTGGATAGTGTTAATATCAGTAGGTATGCTCAATTGACCCAATGGGTCATAGACATTCGGGTCAGTACTGCGTAGAATTTCCAGCCCATCAGGGATTCCATCATCGTCTCTATCTGGATCCATGGCATAGGCCGGCTCACAGGCATCCTCTATCCAATCACCATCAAAGTCCGGCGAACTATTAGTTTCATAACAGCCCATATCTATTTGGGATCCGACCAGTCGTATTCCTCCATCCAGATCACTGCACGGCACCCTCGTCCAGGCATAATTGCCAGCATCAACACATGATGAGCTTGACTTTAAATGATAATCGCCTTCAACCCAGAAATCATCATTAGCATCATCGATCGTACCGTTGGTATCCCAGTACCCTGGGAGTACAAAACATGGATCAGTGCTAAAGCTTCCGGTTTCTCCACTACCATCCTGTGTACAACTGTACCGCGGTGAGGAAGAATCATACAAGATCCAATCAGGTGAACGATTGTCCCAGATAATGCAATTTACGATGATACGAGTGCAGTGCCAGAGAACACCTCGACCATCGTGACTAAAATTGCCAACAATCGTACAGTTAGTGATCGGACCGAAGCAACCCCACAGTGCTCCACCAATCCCCCGTCTCGCCCAATTCCCACTTATGAGACAATTGCTGAAAGAAGCTCCACAAGCACCAGCGCCACCTCCTCCTCCCTCAGCCGAGTTGCCACTGATTATACACCTATTGATGTTACCATTGCATCCATAAATCCCTCCACCTCCTGAATCTGACGAATTTCCTTTTATTGCACAGTCAGAGATAAGAGGCGAAGAATCATCACAGTAAATTCCACCACCGTGAATAACGGCTGAGTTGGCGATGATTATACAGTTGGTTATGACAGGATTGCTTCCCTCATGGATGTAGATGCCTCCACCTGAGTTGTGATAACCTTTCGTAATTGTAAGACCGTCTAGGACAGA
>JAUWLI010000081.1 GCA_030613765.1 Phycisphaerae bacterium | reverse complement strand
CCATAATTATGTGTCCATCTCGTCATCAATTCAGGGGGCACATTGTCCGTGAAAACAACAATCTCACAATCTGAAACTTTCCTAAGCGTTCTAAGACAGGTCTCAAAAACGTTGTTGTCTATAACGTGATATACAATTACGCAGCAGTTCATATCAAATGCTCCCTCAAGTAATTTGTACGTTCTGCAATGATTTCCTTATTCCCTATTGCCTCCTTCCAGACGCTTTCGTATCCTGACAATCTATCATCAGCTCTTAGCCACCGGGCCTCGCGGGACACGGCTATCAAATCCATTCCCCAACTCCGAACTGCATAGGCAAAACGGAGATCGGTCATAGGGGTACCCTTAAATGCTTTCAGCGACAACTTTTGAGAGTGGACGAAAAATGCACAGGTTCCTGCTCCGGCGATATCCACCAGATCATCTCTCTCCAGTGGCTTAGCAAAATGATGCCATCGCAAACAGGACGGCCAATTTCTTTTCTTATCTACGATCCGCCCACCATGGACAGTCACTACGCTTGCCCGTTTATACTTATCAATCTTATCGACCATATAGCTAACGTAATCGATAGGATAAATGATATCGTCATCGAGAGAGACGTAATAACAGTTCGTAACAGAATTGACCCACATTAGTTTCGATGCCGATGTCAGCGTATTCTCTGGAGATAAAACTGGAACGAGCTTAGGATGATTCCTCGTCCATTTCGGCATGATAGTGTATCCGTTTAGGCACAGGTGCAAAACGTCAACTTGGGGAAGAATTCTCTTCACCGCCTCTTCAAGATATTTCTTCCTTGTCGTTATGGAACACATTCCAGCAACAATCATTTTAGTTTGCACTCCTTGTATGTCTTCAGCAAGAATGAGACAAAATAGCCTTTGATTTAGGAGATTATTTCAGCTCCTGTTATTGAGATTTTACTATTATACTCTTTTCTTTCAAGAATAGTTTTCTCTTTTAATTCAGCCCGCTTTGTCAGAATCTCATCTCGCTTACCATAGCTTCTGCTCAAGCGGCAGGCCCGGCCAGAACATCGGAAGGGCTGTGAGTATCACACTTGCAGCCCTCTTTTGCATTTGCTCATCACAAAAAGTATTAAATATGCGAATTAGTTTTTCAACAGGCGAATGGAACGAAACTCGAGGTGCTCAGCGTCGTTATTCACCCTGACACAGTTGGCAGATACATTTATTTATCCTGCAAATTTCCCCTTTCCTGAGCATAGGAATGCTAATGTTCTTAGACAAATTCATGTCTCCAGTTTGACACCAAAAATGTCAATTGTTACGAATTATGAAGGCATCAAACATCAAATTTTTGCCGAAAAATGAAAATTTTTCGCAAATCTCGGATTCAATGGCCGATTTCTAAACATGGTTGAGGATGTTTTGATATCCGAGGCTAACCACTGCATTCTCGTTCTCCGTAGAAGATTCAGACAGAAGGATAAGCTTTATATCGAAGTTGTTGTTCCTGCTCATAATCAATCTTTCATTCCGGCCAAAAATGAAGAACAAGCCAGGGAAATCCTCGCAGAACAAATCCTTTTGGAACTCGAAGAAGAGGATACTGGGGTAAGGCAACGCGAATTGCTCCTACAAATCGCACCAATACTCAAAAGAAAAGATGTTTCCAGAACCACCCCCTTTCTTCAAAGCAAAAATCCGTGGGTCAACAGGGCGGCTCTGGCAGGATTGATCTATGCAACTGAAGACGAGAAATATATTCGTATGGTTACCGAAGATGTGCAAGAGTTCCTATCGAAGACGACTCCATTGGATCTTGTCGATGGAAAACAATATATGGGGGGTGCTCATGAGTACTTTTTCCATCACTACTTCTTTCTGCGAAAGCGAAGTTGGACTTGGGGAAGTCGTTGGAACGAGCAAGAGGCAACGAAACATCTCAGAATTCTTAATGCCATGTTAGACATGAATATCTTGAAAGGGAATGTAGTGGAAACACTGATTCCCGAAAAGCCCGATTCTCCCGGTAATAAACACATCTTCTATTGTGAGGGAAGAGTGTGCAGGCTTGGAGATACTCTAAGACTTAGGCAAGATGCCACAAATGAAGATTTAGAGACTGCTGCTGGGCTGAAAGGCATAACAGGACTGACGCACTTGTCTGAACTGATGAATCTACAGGAATTGTGGTTAGACTTTAATCCTCACATATCTGATGAAGGAATAGTACATCTACGTAATCTAAAAAACCTTCGGGTGCTGCGTTTCTTCCAGTCTCCAATCACCGATTCAGGCTTTGAGAATTTCGAGCACATGGTGAACTTGACGGATCTACAGGTAGGTAAATCCCGAATTACAGACAAGAGCATAAAGCTCATCTCCAGATTTCAGCATTTACGAACTCTGGATCTACAGGGCACTAAGATCACTGATGCTGGACTTGTTCATTTCACTACTTTAACCGAATTACAATGGTTGTGCCTTAACGATACAAACATTACAGATAAGGGAATTAAATATTTAGTTCATCTAAGCGGGTTGGAATGGCTTTTTCTCGACGGAACAAAGATTAGCGATGTTGGATCGTCCTCTCTGAGAGCACTTGGAAACCTGAAATCCCTTTCCATCGAGAAAACAAACATAACTGACCAGGGACTGGAACATTTATTGAGTCTAAATAAATTGGAACGGATAAGATTGAGCAAGACTTCCGTTTCACAAGATGGACTTGAGAAACTCAAAAAAATGGCATCGCTTCGAACGATTCTTGTTGATGGCCGTCAAGTTTACCCTCCTCCGGATTCTCTTGGAAAGACTCGATGATTGCGGTCTATAATGCCCCACGCCGTTACCCATTTTTTCCGTTGATGACTATATCCTACTTGCCCACCACCACTATGGCCAGTCTTCGTCTTTGGCTGTCATTCAGAATGACACGCTGCTGCCTGTTGCCTTCGATAGCTCATCTCGCAGGATGCTGTTTTCTTCTCTAAGATACTCAATCATGTGCTGCTGTTCTCTGTTGATCCAACCACCAAGCATCATGAGAAACATTGTCACAGGTTTTGTTTTCATTGCTCTTCATCACCCTAAAAATTCCAGAATTGTTTTCTCCATTCCTTTGACAGCGTATTATAGCCATAATGGTTTCGGAAATCGACTGAAATCGATTGCGTTCACTGGGGAATAGGGAATGGGAAAGGATTGCCGTTTTGAGATGCTCAGAACAGGCTGCTCCCTGGGGGCAGAATTGCCGCTGGGAGTAGGGGGGTAGGGATAGGTTTGGACAGGGGTGGGGATACAGTTTTGCCCTGCTTGACAACATCACAATCTGTGTGTTAGAGTAGTTGTGAGTTTCGATAGTTTTTGCCTGTTGGAAACGGAGCAAACCACCGCCTAAGGCAAGACAACGGAGATCACACTAATGATATATTGGAAGAAGCAAGCAATATTGGCTATAGCCACGGTTCTTTTTCAGATTTCAACAATACCTGGAGCAGAGCAGTTGCCAAACGGATGGCAACCATACGCCAAGCGGTATGCAATCGTGGTGATGGCTAAAAAGGGGCACCGATGCTATTTTGGAACGTGTAATCAAATGTACAAAGTGCTCATCGAGGACTATGGCTTCAAGAAAGAGAATGTTCGGCTGTACTCAACCCAGGAAATGCTCGATAAGCATCCGGAGGTGGTTTACAGCACCAGTACCAAAATAAATCTCTTAGACGCCTATGCGTGGGTGCAATCGGTATGCACGGAAAAAGACCTGTTTTATATCTACTGGGTTGATCATGGGAGCAAATCGGGGTTCTCGATTATTGACGGTGAAATGAAACATTCCGAATTGGCGAAACTAATGGCACCTATAAAGGCCAAAGTCATTATCGGTGCTTACAATCCCTGCCACAGTGGATGTATTATTGACGATGTATCACGATCTGGTGTGATATCGGCAACGTCTACAAATTGCCGAACCGAGAACGCCTGGTCGTGGGCAGAGAATTGGTGGGCGTCAATCATGAAACATGAAGATGGGCAAAAGTATGTTTCTCGATGTCCCACGACTATGAGTTCTACCGACATTATCGCCGATACTGACGGTGATGGTGTCATCAATATGTTAGAGGCATATGTATGGACCGCAAAAATCGGTGGAAAACGAGAGGGCACATCGCTGGATGCAAACGGTGATAGGAAAGGCTCCCGATTCGACAAGGACGAAATCGACCCTAGCAAGGTGGGCAGCGATGCATATATTGCGAAACACTACTCACTCAATGGGTGGAAACCTATAAAGCAGGACAAGTAGGCCCCCTCTGCCCCGACCCACAGATTCTGAAGCATATTGTTCTGGTGTAGGAGAAACGGACCAGCTCTAACTTCTATCCTCTATAATAGTGGAGATATGCAGAAGATGTACGTTTGAGGACCTGTATATCTTCCAGTATCTGATGATAACTGGACCAGTTTTGGGGGAGCAGGTCATCCTGAGCAAGGGGGAGGGTAAAAAAGCCCTGGCAACCTGAGAAATTTAGCTACAAACATGCACTCACAACGCTCATATCCCTGTTTTAGCCAAAAGTCATTGACTAAGTCGTATGATTTTTGTTAAAATAAATATTGTATTCGTTTGTGAGAAAACAAATACAACTGTTTACAGACTGTGGAGTTTTTTTCGAATCCAGATTATATGCTTGTACACTTCGGTCGGCAGCAAGTATCGGTGTGCAAAATCCACAAACATGGATTTTTTATAGGCAGTTGCAAACAAGTCGGGAAGGCGATGGAAGATGCTCAGTTCTATAAAAACCACGTTGCTCAGCCTGGTATTAACCATATCTTTAGCCGGGTCAGTAATGGCAGCTTGTCCGGTCGGTGATTTGAACGATGACTGTAAAGTTGACTGGAAAGACATGCGGATGTTTGCCTGGTACTGGTCGGACACGAACTGTCTCTTCTCTAATTGCATTGCAGACCTGGATGGCGTCAATGGGGTAAATATGGATGACTTCGCTCTGTTGGCGGAAAACTGGCTGATAGAAGTACCGCGGCCGGTAATCAGTGAATTTATGGCTGTAAATGACAACATATTAGAAGATCCCTGTAACGCCAATGAATTCCCTGACTGGATAGAGATTTACAATCCTACAGATATAACTATTAATCTGGATGGTTGGTATTTAGCTAACTGGAACAGCGGCAATCCTGATCCCAACTTGAGGGAATGGCAATTCCCAGACGTCAACATCGGTCCTGGTGAATTCATGGTTGTCTTTGCCTCGAACAAGGACATCCGTGACCCGAATGCTCCATATTTACATACTAACTTCGAACTGGCCCGGGATGATGAGTGCGTTGCTATAGTAGATCCTGATGGTAGTACCGTTGTCCACCAGTACACACCATATCCACAGCAATTATCTGATATTTCGTACGGCCTGGCACAACTTGATGAGATACTTGTGCCCACAGGTACAGATGTTCGTTATCACGTGCCCAACAGTGGCGATGCGGCCCTGGGTACTGATTGGGCTGGCCTCGACTTCAACGACTTTGCCTGGGATACGGGACTGACCGGCCTTGGTTTTGGAAGTGGCTTCGGTACAGACGTGCAGCAGCAGATGCTAAACATCAATGCCTCACTGTGGACACGTATTAATTTTTATGTCGAGGACCCGTATTTCTACGATTCTATGACACTAAGGATGAGATATGAGGATGGCTACATAGCTTATCTTAATGGTACCGAGGTAGTTAAAAAGAATTTCAATGGAACACCGACGTGGAACTCGACGGCCGATGCCAACCGCCCTGACGAGCAATCTTCTGAATTCGAAACTGTTAACTTAAATGGATTTTTGGATTTGCTAAGAGCCTCTCCTCAGAAGAACGTACTGGCTATCCAGGCGCTGAACGACAATGTATCCAACGAGCAATTCCTGGTAATACCCGAATTGGTCTTTTCCAAAAATGAGGTGGTTCCGCAATACTTTACTTCGCCGACACCGGATACATTCAATATTTCCGGTGCGGAGGGCATTGTCAGCGAGGTCTGGTTTAGCCATAAACGAGGTTTTTATGACAGTTCATTCCAGTTGAAATTGTTCACTGAGATGGACAATGGCGAGATTCGTTACACAACCGACGGCTCGCGGCCTACGATAACCCACGGAGTAACTTATACCGGCCCGTTCGACGTGAATGAGACTACTACCCTTCGTGCGGTTGCGGTCAGGCCGGGCTGGCTTGATTCAAAGGTCGAGACACACAGCTACATCTTCCCTGCCGATGTGAGATATCAGTCACTCTCCGGTCAGGCACCAGGTCCTGATTGGCCGGCCCCAGGTTACTTCAACAGCCAACGTATGGATTACGGCATGGACACTAAAGTGGTGGTTGATGATGCAAGGTATTCGGGTCAGACTATAATAGATGCGCTTGAGGCCGTGCCTACGGTCTCGCTCGTGACAGACCTGGATAACTTCTTCGATCCCTCTAAGGGCATCTATGTGAACGCGTATAATGAAGGCCGGGCATGGGAGAGACATTGCTCTGTAGAGTTAATCTATCCTCCAATCCCCCAGGGCCCCGGATTTCCCGACATGGTGGAGATACGTGACGCTAACGGAGCGGCACACTGGGAACTGCCCCTTGATATGCGCGGCGGTTTTCAGATAGATGCAGGTGTTCGGATTCGTGGGGGTTTCAGTTGCAGCGGTGACAATCCCAAGCACGCATTCCGTCTGTTCTTCCGTTCGGCCTATGGCGATGCCAAGTTGAGGTATCCGCTGTTCGGCGATGAAGGCGATGATGTATTCGACCACGTAGACCTTAGATGCAGTCAGAGTTATTCCTGGTCTTTTCAGGGCGACAGCAAAAACACTATGGTCCGTGAAGTCTTCTCACGCGATTTACAGGGAGAAATGGGTCATCCCTACACACGAAGCAGATATTATCATGTTTACATCAATGGCCATTATTGGGGTCTTTTCCAGAGTCAGGAACGCTCGGAAGCGTCCTGGGGTGAGTCGTATATGGGTGGCGATAAGGAGTATTACGACGTCGTGACGTCGAACTGGACTGCGGGCCGAACAATGGTCCCCACAGATGGCGACCGCGCCGCTTTTGACCGGCTTTACGATGAGACGATAGCCGGCTTCTACGATTATGAAAGGTACTACCATGCACAGGGACTGAACATCGACGGCACGCCTAATAATTCCTATGAGAGATTGCTTGACGTGGAGAACCTGATTGATTTTATGATAATCGAATATTTCACGGGCGACTCGGATGGTCCGGGTTCGCGCTTTGGTGGCATACCGAATAATACCTGTGGCGTCTTCAATCGGATTAATCCAAATGGCTGGAAATGGCCGCATCACGATAATGAACACACCCTCGGTGCAGGTGGTTCAGGTGGTTCTATAGAGAATTTGGTTGAGCCGTTTACTTCGGTCGGCGCAAATAGGGATTACTTCAATCCGCACTGGATGCACGAACAACTTATGTTTTCCAATGTAGATTATCGCATGCAATTTGCTGACCATGTGCACCGTAACTTCCATAACGCTGGTCTTATGACCCTCGACAATTGCCGAAACCGCATCCTGAACCGCGCTTATCAAATCAATATGGCGATTATTGCTGAATCGGCGAGATGGGGCGATGCCAAGCATTCTTCCTGGGCCCATAATAAAGACGACGATTGGTGGCCTGAAATCAACCGCATTCTCTACGAAACTTTTGACCCGTGGGGCCGAAAAACGTACCTGACACCTCGATTGGATACGGTCCTCCAACAGTTTCAGGACGTAGGCTGGTATCCCGATGTTAAGGCGCCCGTGTTCGGCAGTATGGGTGAGTACATAATCATGGGTAATCCGAATGGGGCCAGCACACTCTATTATACGCTGGATGGCAATGACCCTCGTTTGTCAGTGGCGCAATCGATACCGGGTTCTCTCGTTACCCTTGTCACTGAGGATGCCGCTAAATGGTATCTTGTCCCCACGGTCGCTAATGGCGGTAATCTGCTGGGCAATACACCAGGCGAGTTCGATGTTACCTATTACAAGGCAAATATCACTGTCGGGAATCTGGCCACGGCGGAGTCGGTTATTGGCAACCCGTCTTATCAGAGCCAGGTAATAGCCGAAACATCGTCAGTGATCAATTATAATAACACCAGTTGTCCCGGTCACTTCGCCAATGACAACCCAGTCCCTGGTGGCAGCGGTGACGTGGACGATTACGTTATCGAAGCCACTGCCATAGTCCAAATACCCAGTACAGGTGACTGGACCTTCGGAGTCCACAGTGATGCCGGTTTCAGCCTGGAATTGGCCGGACCTAATTCGTTCTATATGGATTATCCCTCGCCGCGTGCTCCTGCAGATTCGTTTGCCGTTTTCAATGTTACTACGCCAGGTGCGTACAATTTGCGTCTTGTATTCTTTGAGCGCGGCGGCTGGTCGGGCGTGGAGCTTTTTGCCGCACAAGGCAGCCACGGCTCGTTTAACTCGAACTTCCGTCTGATTGGTGATATAGCTAACGGAGGGCTTCAGGTGGGTGAGCCCAACGTATGGTTTACCAATTACTTTGACTACTCAAGCTGGCCCAGTGGGAGCGGTGGTATCGGCTACGAAACAAATCCGACCGGCAACCCGAATTATGTAGGCCTGTTTAATATCGACATCGAAGGCCAGATGTATGATAACGGCGGAAATCCCAACGCCAATACCTCCTGTTACATCCGTATACCGTTCACCGTCGGCAACACTGACTTAGCCGACATGACACTGAAGGTACGATACGATGACGGATTCATTGCCTATCTCAACGGCGCCGAAGTGGCCAGACGCAACTTCACCGGAACACCACAGTGGAACTCCGCAGCTACGGGTGAGAATCCCGACAGCAGCGCTGTTAACTTCGAAAACATCGACATCTCAGCCTATATCAGTAAATTGCGGCAGGGCGTCAACGTGCTCGCCATACGCGGCCTGAACATCTCTACTACAGACTCTGACTTTCTCATCTCTGCCGAGCTCGTTGCCAGCGAAGTCAGTCAAGGTGATGTCAATCCCAATGCGCTTATTTATGGCTCATTTTTTGCGCTGGATAAAAGCACTCATGTTAAGGCGCGGGTTCTGCGCGGTGAAATGTGGAGTCCGTTAACTGAGAAGATATATTCAATAGGTCCGGTCAAGGAGAATCTGCGGATTACCGAAATTATGTACCATCCACACGACACGGGCGATCCAAACGACCCAAATACAGAATTCATTGAACTGAAAAACATTGGACCCAGTACTCTGTATTTGAATCTGGTCAGATTCACTGAAGGAATTCATTTCACTTTTCCCGATGTTGAACTTGCCTCCGGCGGTCACATCGTAGTGGTCAAAGACATTACCGCCTTCGACGACCTTTATGACATCCAAACCAATAACATTAACGTCGCCGGCCAGTATACAGGCAGCCTGGCCAATAATGGGGAAAGGATCAGGCTCCAGGATGCTCTTGGCCGGACAATCCTCGATTTTGATTACGAGGATGACTGGCGTTCAA
This sequence comes from Phycisphaerae bacterium, assembly GCA_030613765.1. The sequence goes on along the minus strand of JAUWLI010000081.1, from coordinate 620 downwards.
TCACGGACGGCGACGGTTTCTCTCTGACCGTAATAGACCCAACCAACAGCGACCCGAACAGCTGGGGCGAGAAAGAATCCTGGCGTGCAAGTGTATATCGCTACGGCTCGCCTGACGCCGATGACAGCGGTATTCTCCCCGATCCCGGGGCCGTGGTAATCAACGAAGTGATGGCGCACTCGAACGCCGGCCCGGACTGGATCGAACTGCACAACACCACCAACGCGGCCATCGACATCGGCGGCTGGTTCCTCAGTGACAATAACAGGGATGAGCCGAATCTGATGAAATACAGAATTGACGATGGTACAACGATTGCTTTGAACGGATATATCGTTTTCTATGAAGATACGGACTTCAACAATCCGGGCGATCCCTGTTGTCTTATACCTTTTGCCTTAAGTGAGAATGGCGACGAGGCGTGTCTGTCCTCGGCTCCGGACCAGTATGGTATGTTGACAGGCTACCGCCAGGTGGAGGGTTTTGGTGCATCACAGACCAACGTTTCGCTTGGCCGTTATTTCAAGCCCAGTACGGGTAATTTCAACTTTGTGGCGATGGACTCCAACACCCCGAACTCAGCTAATGCTAATCCCAGGGTCGGCCCCGTTGTAATCAAC
>JAUWLI010000188.1 GCA_030613765.1 Phycisphaerae bacterium | reverse complement strand
GGTACGGCGGTTTTCCTTGCCTCAAGCGCCAGCGACTTTGTGACCGGGCAGATCCTTTACGTTGACGGGGGGTGGGTCGCAGCGTTATAAAAGAATCCTCAATAAATTGTGGGAAAAATACTGCCACGCGAAGAGAAAAGGTGGTCTATTGCGGGTGTTTTTGTTCCAAAAAGTCCTCAAGGATTTGGGCGGCGGCAACGGCATCGAGACGCTTTTTTTTCTTGCCTCTTGTAAAATCGGCGGCAGCGAGTTTTTCTTCAGCGCCGAAAGTGCTTAACCGCTCATCCTGAAAGTGGATAGGGATGTCAATATGAGCTTTTAATTGGTCTGCGAATTTGAAGATAAGCTTTGCCTGGGGACCCTGTGAGTCATCCATATTCAAAGGCAATCCGAGGACAACAGCTTCGACCTTTTCGGCCTCGACAATATCCGCAATCTTTTTTAGCAGACCTTTTTGGCTATGGATCACCGTGAGCGGTGAGGCGATTGTCTCTCCGGCGTCACAGATTGCCAGGCCCGTGCGTTTATTGCCATAATCTATTGCCAAATATCTCATTTTTCGTTGTGCGTATTAGCCGAACAGAAGCGGATTTATCAGTATCGTGTTTCGTATTACTTGCTATCTTGCTACAGAAACTTTTCGCCGTTATGCTGCTTTATCAGCTCAAGCAACTCCTTTAGCCGGTGAGTCTGGTCGACGTGACAAATGAGTGTTGCGTCAGAGCTATGGGCTACGACAATATTTTCCAGGCCAATAGCAGCAATTAGATGCCCCTTTTCTTCCGTGATAAAGATGGAGTCTTTACAATCAAGGATCTCGTTAGAGCCGGCGACAACGATGTTATTGTCCTTGTCCGAACTGATAATGTCGGCGAGTGAGGCGAAAGAGCCCATGTCGAGCCAGCGACAGTTTAACTTTATGGCGTAGACCTTCTTGGCCTTTTCCATAACAGAGTAGTCGATGCTGATTTTTGGCAATTTTGGGTACCATTCCTGTAGTGCTTTCTGCTGATTCGGGCTGTCCCAGTCGGCATGCATTTTGTGGAGCGGTTCGGTTGCTTCGGGCAGATATTTTTCCAAATTGGCCAGGATTGTTTTGGCTTTCCAGACGAACATGCCGGAGTTCCAAAAATATTGACCTGTGCCGAAATATTTTTTTGCGGTTTTTTCGTCCGGTTTTTCCTTGAACGCTTCGACTGTATATATTTCGTTTTTAGAGCCGGGATGCTTTTGGGGGGCGTTACACTTTATATAACCAAGCTGTGTACTTGGGAAGGTCGGCTGGACGCCGAAAGTGATCATATCGGTTGGATTATTATTCACAAAGGCCATGGCATCTGTTAATGCCTGCCGGAAAACATCAGCAGGCTCTATCACCTGGTCGGCAGTAACAACGGCGATTGTTGCATCGGGGTCATATTTGTTCAAGACGGCAGCAGCCAAACCTATGGTGCCGGCAGTATCGCGCACAGAGGGCTCTGCGATGATATTGTTAAAGGGCAATTCGGGCAGGTTTTCACGGACGAGATCTGCGTAGCCGGCATTTGTGAGAATAATTATGTTTCTCGCATCAAATATAGGCGAGAGCCGTTCAAAGCAACGTCGCAGAAGTGTTTGCCCATCGAGAAGCTTCAGCACCTGCTTGGGTCTTTTGTTTCTACTGAGCGGCCACAATCTCTTTCCGGAACCCCCTGCCATTATTACTGCATAGTCCATCGCCAGAGCCCTTAAAGTATCAAAAAATCAGATACGAGGCATTTTATCAAACCAGGCAGTTTTTGTCAATTTTGGTGTGAGAATGAATTTCCTTTTCCTACTCTTTATATTTATACCCGGTTTCTTAGTCGCCCTGCTTACCTTATGAAGATAAGGTATAGAAATCATCGTCGAAGGAAGTTTTTAATTGACACAGTCATTTTTTTTATTTTAATACGACAGTTGCCTAAAGCCCAGGCTGAAACAAGTTTAAATGGGAAATATCGAGTTTTATGAATTGAGTTGATGACTATGGCAGAAAAAATTGAGACACTGGACTGCTATGTAAAACAGGCGCTGGACTTCTTCGAAGAAAATAAAAATCCTACGCTTGAGCTTCCGAAAAGCACCCACACCCTTGTGGTGGGAAGCCAGACCGGTTTGTTGGCAGGCAGGATTGTATATCGCTTCGCAAACAGGAGTTTCTCACACGCAAAGGAAGTTCTGGCACAATGTGAAATCGATGCAAAAAGAAATATACTTGAGGATGTTACGATTTTCTCTGCCACCGGCTCGCGCCAAGTGGTTCCCATAGCCCGGTACGCTTTGGATCAAGGACTGCGGGTTAATGCGGTCTTATGTAATGACAATTCCGAACTCGTGGAGAAATTCGGCAAGAAGATAAACGATAAAGTTTTTTCAGCGTTACAAGAGCCCCCAACGATCAACACATCGACCTATGGCTCGATGATTCAGGCGGTAACGCAGGAAAACTTATCAGAAATAAGGCAAGTGGTTGAGTCTCTGGAAGAACCCGAAGGCGGGTATGGTCAGTTTAAAGCATTCTCCGTCATATTCACAGACAGCATGCCCGAGGTTGCAGAGATGGTCGATTGGAAACTAAGAGGAGAAAATATCGGAAGATGTATAGGCTCTATATCCACACATCTTACGAACTACATGCATGGGGCTGCGATTAACGACGCCAATAAAGAACTTTATATCGCCCTGGGCTTAACACAAGAAGAGAAAGATGCCTTTGAACAAATGCTGGAGCCTGTTCCCACAGAAAGGAAGTATTATATTGATGTCCCGGATGACTTTGGTCCTCTGGGCTTCATGTTATTGGGTTATTCGGTTGTCGGCCAGATTCAAAAAAAATACCCTGGTTTCCAGGAGAATATCGGCGTTTATAAGCAAAGAGCAAAGAACTGGAAATGGCTATCGCCCCTGAGCACCAAAAAGTAGACCTGGCCCCACTATTTATCTGCTATATCTTTCAGGACCTGCTGAGTCAATTTGTCATCGTTTGACCCGGCAAGCTGCATGTAAAGCTAAACCACTTCGTACTAGTCCGCGACGAATACATGCCTTCGTCGTCAGATATGTACGACCTTGATTCCAGCGAGCTGGCAGTAGGCCTTGAATGGCAGCTCCAAATCACCGTATATAAATAACTGGTGGAAGCCCTTTGTGTCGAGCGTGTCAGCCATATCGTCCATCTCAAGCTCGACGGAGGTTCTGCAGCCACCGGCGGGTGGCGTGTCAATGTTACGAAGGACACTTCCAGTGCCGAGGATGATTTGACCCGAACCTGCAAACTCCATAACAGTGACTTTTTGGCCTATTCTCCAGAGTACCTGGGGCGAAACACCAAGCTCGGACTCGGAGTGGTTGCGTAGAATCAAAGGCTCAGGCGAGCTGTCGAAGCCGTCAAGCTTCGTCGGACAGGAGCAGTGGGCACCCATCAGGGTATTATTGACAGTGTTTGGCGCGGGGTCCTGCATAAAGCCGGGCTTGTCAAAAAGAAGACTCGTGAGCCGCAGAGAAATGGCAGCATCAGCATCGGCCTCACAACAGCCAACGGAGCCCTCATTGTTTAACTGCAGCCAGGCCATACAGGGTGGACAGGGAATCTGGCGACCACCGATCAAACCAAGACAATCCATCGATATGCCCTGGCAGTTTTCGGCGGCCATAATCCGTTTGGCGACAACATAGTTTTTCGCTGAGTTCAGGATATCCTGTTTGTTTGGCTCAACAATCTTTTCCGATCCCTTGGTGTAGTAGTTGGCGATTTCCCGCATCTCATCCGTTGTGGCAGCTTTTTTGAACTCCTCCGGGAAGCGATTGCGTGGGATATAGTGCAGGGTCGTGCCGATGACATCGAGCTTGCGGTCATAAGTTTTATTACCTGCGATAATGCAGAGGCGGGTGTTCTTCATTTCGTGCATGGTATTGAACATTTTCATGCCGAAGGCAAGCCAGTCCAGGTCCTGGGTTGCAGCAACAAAAACACCGGGGATATTGCGGGTGGCCTGCAGATGACTGGTGAAGGAGGTTCCCATTGGGCTAAACACAATCGTCGGGATGTCACCGCGATTCTTGGCGATGTTGTTGGTTTGGTTCCAAGCGCTGTAGCCAGAGTGGTGAAGGCACATATTTACAACAATGAGGCCATCCGGGGGATTTTCTTTGACTTCTTTGAGGAATGCGCTGACGAGCTTATCGGTGTGGAGAGGTTCTGCGGTTATCTGCAGGTTAACGCCTAACTTTTTGGCGGCATCGGTGAGAATCCTGGTGTATTGTTTCTGACGGGCTTTGATATCATAGGCAGCGCCCGGCCAGCCCATAAAGTATTTGTCGATATTCTGGCGGATAAATACCGTGCGGACGCTTGGCTTTTTGGTGGACTTCGGCTCGGCGGCAAAAAGCGAAGAGGTGAAGTCTAACAGGCTGGTCTGCGCTGCCGCTGCCACAGCACCAGCGGTTGCGAGGAAGCCGCGACGGTTCATTGTACAGGAACAGCAGGATTTGGTACAGTTTTTGTCAGAGTGCATTGCAAGTCCTCCTTAAATATAGCGATATATTAAACTTAGCGTTTCCGTAAGACTTATAACACTATCTTTGGGTTGTGTTTGTATTATAGCAATCAGAAACTGATATGCAATTTATTTTTCCCATTTTTGAGAAATATTGCCGAACAAGCTCATAAAGCTCCACGAAAGTGTACAGGTCAAATGATGTGAAGCCGCTCACAAGAAAAGGATAGTTTTACCATCCTCCTACTCGGTTAATGACATATTTGGCAAGAAAGGTAGTAGAAAATTCGGATTGGCTATTGTGGCAGAAAAAACACGCAAAGAATATAAACAAAAAACATCGCGCGCATAAAAAAGACTTTAGGCATTAGAAAAGCAGAGTTCCCACAATACGGAACCATTTTGCAACATATGTTTTATGACGTCCCTTGGCCCGACTTTTACTGCATCGACAATTTTGATTATGTCAATTGGACATCCATTGCTTTCTTTACGCTCTTATCGAACGAGAATTTGCCGGTCAGTTGGCGTCCGGCAATGCGTGCAGTGACTTTGTATTGGCCGAAAAAGCCTCGGAAACGTACTTTGCCACCGTCTGCGAGCGTTGCTTTTGTTTTCGTCCACCATTTGCCCTTTATGAGGCCATGCAATTTCTCGTAAGCAGGCTTGGGCGTCAGGTCTTTACGGAGGAAACCGGCCGGGGCCTGCTGCCATGCACCCTGGTCTGTGAAGTCCCACCAGGTGATGGCCTCGACGGCCGGGTGCGAGAATAGAACCGTATAGAACTCGGGCACTTTCTCGGCCTGATACTTCTCGCCCTCCGGCGTGGTGTTCCAGCCCTGGTCTATTCTCCGACCGGAAACAACGGTAGTCTCAGTGAAATGTAGCGGTTTTCCGAATTTGGCGAACCGCTCGCAAACATCCCAGGCGTTTTTAACAGGCCAGCAGCCTCCGTGCATGTGTGACTGGATACCGATGACATCGTAAAGCGGTTTGCCTTCGTCATCAACGAGCTTGGAAATGACCTTATCGGGGTAAGCCGGATCGGTTCGATAGTCATTGATGAGCAGCGTGGCATTTGGATTAGCCTTGCGTGCCGCCTTGAATGCCTGGCGGACATATTCTCCGACGCCCATTCTGCGTATACCCTCGGTCAACTTCGGAGCATTCTGTTTGGCGTTAGGCCGGTCGTAATGCGTCGCCTCGTTGACAACATCCCAGATATTGATGTCGTTTTTGAACAACCGAACACAACGTTCGATTCGTTTGAACTGCAGTTTCATCGCCGCTTCGGGCTCTTCGGGCAGCCACTTCTGCTCACTCCAATTCCAGGCAAGGGGATGGCCTTTGGTTGTAATATTGGTGGCTTTGCACCAGCGAACAATCTCACCAGTACGGGCGTCCTCAGGTTTTCCCTGCTGTCGCTCATAATTCCACCAGTAGAAAGGCAGGGTTGCAAAGTTGAGCATCGCAGCAAAGTACTTCTCATAGGCGGCATTGTCCTCGGGTGTTCTACACTTTTTTAACTTGAAGATATTGCTCCCGAAGAGAAATTTGTGCTTAGTCTGGGCGATGTTAACTTCCAAAGAAGCATCCAGCGGCTTGCCATTCGGTCCGAGAAGCCTCAAGGCCGCATTACCTTTGCGATGCTTTTCAATGCGGGCGTCAGCCTGGTCGAGAATTTGGTCTGCGGATTTTTCCGCGGCGG
>JAUWLI010000191.1 GCA_030613765.1 Phycisphaerae bacterium | reverse complement strand
ATTGCGACATTGTAATCCCCGTACCATTCAAACGAGACGGTAACAGGTGAGTCGCCTATTTCCTCATCGTTTAATACAACAATCGCTCCCTGCGGCTCCGTATTGATTGTCAGCCTCCGTTCAACACATCCGCTAAGGATTGTGACGGTAACTAAGACAATGATTGTTAAAACGAATAAATTGCGTTTTCCCATAACCGAAATCCCTGTATTATTTAAGCTGTTTTAATAGCCCTGATTATATAGAGAAAGCAAAAAGATGAAAGGCCAAAATTCAGTCTCAAAATGTTTTCTCTCTGCTGCCCTGCGCTTGGTTAATATTTGTCGACATCAGCATATTTGTTAGTCTGCCGGTACACATCTGCCCTCGGCCCAGGAACGCAGGCACTGGACACTTTCAGCCATTGTAACCGAAAGCGGAGGAGAAGTTCTCAACGCAGAGAGAATTCGATTTGTATCCAGTTCGGTTTTGTCTGCATACGCTGCATGAAGGGCTGATATGACAGCTTGCTCAATTTCAGAACCGCTGTAACCTTCCGATGTCCTGGCCAATGCCTCTAAGTCAAATTGCCCGGGGTCACGCTTCCGTTTCTTCAGATGAATAGCGAATATTTCCTTCCGTACGTTTTCGATGGGCAGGTCAACAAAGAATATCTCGTCAAAACGTCCTTTGCGAAGAAGTTCAGGCGGCAGGGCCTCAATGTCATTGGCTGTAGCAATGACGAATACCGGGTCTTCGTGCTCCTGCATCCAGGTTAGCAGCGTCCCGAACATCCTCTTGGAAAGCCCCCCATCTGTACTTTGACTGGCAGCCGAGGCAAACCCTTTTTCGATTTCGTCTATCCACAGAATTACCGGTGACATCGCCTCAGTCTGCCGCAGTGCATCCCGGAGGTTGCGTTCTGACTCACCAATATAGCTGGCGAACAAAGAACCGGGATCCAATCTCAAGAGCGGCTGATGCCAGGCCGTTGCAACAGCCTTGGCACAGAGACTCTTGCCGGCACCCTGGACACCGAGCATAAGCACACCTTTCGGAGATTTAAGGCCGAATTCTTCGGCCTTTGAAGTAAAAGCATCCTTGCGCTCGTCCAGCCATTTTTTCAAACACCTCATACCACCTATTTCGCTCAAATCCAGTGGCGTTTGGATATACTCGAGCAAACCTCCGTGTTGAACCATCCGCCGCTTACTTGCTATTACAACGTTTATATCATTGTCGTCAAAGCGCATGTCCTCGGCAACGGTGTCAACGATAATGCGTTCAGCCTGCCGTCGGGTCAGACCGCTCAGATTGCGAACGATTGTGTCAAGACCCTTTTGTGAAATCCCGACCTCGATGGGCTTCTTACGGTGGAAACGTTGCAGCGTCTTGCGAATGATTTCCTTCAATTCGTCTTTGTCAGGAAAAGAGATTTCAAATGGCCTCGCGTATGAACCCATAACGACTGGTAATTTGTCACTGCTGTCAATCATCACGAGGGTGCGCCCATTCTCTTTGAAAAGCTCTATAATATCACGCAAAATACGCAGCGCAATCCCACCCTTAAGATATTCGGCAAGGTCGAGCGTTACGCAAATGGAGCCTTCTTTGGCATTGGTAAAGTTACGAAGACCGGCGGCGGGTGATTCAGTATCAGCTATGTAAAGGCTCTCGGCCAGCAAACCATCTCTGACGCCACCTGCAACTGACCATATCCAAACATCACGGTTTAGACCAAGAGCCACTTGGCGCACCATATCCAGCGCGTACTGTTCCTCATAAGTAACGATAGATATACAGCAGTACCCACCCGTGATAAGTTGTTCAAATCGCTCGATATCTTCCATTGAATATCTCCCCACGCATTTATATAGTCATGACTGTTCTCTCACATAACACTCTGACGTAGTGACCGGATTCATTTCTCCCATAAAATATTCTCTTATACTTTTTACGTAATACTTTGAACAGGCAAATCAAAAATATCCGATAATCCTTAATCACTTTTAGTTGGTCCTACGAACTCGATAATATTACCGTCGGGATCTTTCACCAGGGTCAGATAGTTATTGCCGCCGAGTTGGTAAGGCTTTTTCACAATAACAGCACCGGCTTTTTTGGCACGCTCAACCGATGCGGCCGTATCTGAGACAAATATCGTCAGGTAGCTGTAACCAAGGCTCGAATGGATAAAGCTGTGATCAACTTTCTTTCCTGGCGCCTTGGGAAATTGCATAAGTTTGATTTTGGTTGCGGTCGGTTCATCGCCTAACACAAAAACCCTCACTTTGAAAGGCTGGTTATCAGTCAGACCTGAGCCGCCTCCCATTTCCGCAGATACATCGAATCCCGGAACTTCCGTAAAGCCAAGGGCATTTTTGTAGAATGCCGCCGATTTTTCCACATTGCTTACCACAATTCCCACGTCGATTGTAGTACGGGCGAATGCGCTTTTTGTACTTGCCTCACTCTGGTCCGCGCAGCCGTTAAGAAACAAACTCCCAATCGAAATAATGACCAACACAGCAAACAAACAGGATCTTGTCATAACACGTCTCCTTCATTTATTGAATACTGATTTATCGCCATATTATAAAGAAAACACCGCTATACAACAGCCAAAAGTTATCTATCGCTGATTTTTATAACTAGTTTTTCCAGATACAAAGTATCTCAATTTATCAGGTGTTAATCAAAATAAACAGTCAAAAGCGTTGACAGAAGTGCTTCTGACAGTTATTTTATTGCAAAATTTACAGTTATTTTGGGTTCTTTTCTTATGAAAGTTTCACTGAATTGGTTAAGTGATTATATCGAAACAGGGCTTGGTACCGAAAAAGTCGTTGAGGTTTTGGGCGATTTAGGATTCCCTTGCGAAGGGATAGAATATATCGGTGACGATACCGTGCTTGATGTCGAAGTAACCAGCAACCGCGGCGATTGTTTGAGTCTGCTTGGTATCGCCCGGGAATTGACTGCTGCAACTGGCAAAGAGTTAAAAATGCCGGAAGTTTCGCCGGACGAATCAGACAAAGATGTCACGGAATTTGCCGGCGTTGAGATAGCCGACCCCAAATTGTGCCCTCGTTACACCGCTAGGATTATTGAAGGTGTCAAAATTGGACCATCGCCGGATTGGCTTGGCAAAAGAGTCGAAGCCGTAGGCCTGCGCAGTGTCAATAATGTAGTTGATGCCACCAACTACGCAATGATAGAGACCGGTCAGCCGCCACACGCTTTCGACTATGATAAAATCACAGACGGCAAAATAATAGTTAGAAAAGCTGCTTCCGGCGAACGCATAGTAAGCATCGACGGCACGATTTGTGAACTGAATCCTGATATGCTCATTATCGCTGACCCACGGGGGCCTGTTGCCGTGGCCGGTGTTATGGGTGGTCTCGATACCGAGGTCAGCAACACAACAACGACGATTCTTTTAGAGGATGCCTACTTTGACCCGGTCAGTATTCGCACAACCTCACGCAAACTTGCTCTGCCTTCGGAGGCGTCCTACCGCTTCGAACGAACTGTAGATGTTGAGATGATAGACTGGGCCTCGAAGCGCACTGCACAGTTAATTACGCAGATAGCGGGCGGCAAGGTGGCAAAGGGTGTGGTTGATGTTTATCCTGAAAGAAAAACGCAGAAAGAAGTGACCTTGCGGCTTTCGCGTTTAAGCAAGCTTCTCGGCGTTGAAATACCCTCTGAAGAAGTGATAAGAATCCTGTCGGCGTTGAGTTTCCAGCCGCAGGCTAAAGAAGATTTGATAGTTTGCTCGTTGCCTTCATGGCGAAGTGATATTGAACGCGAGGTAGACTTAATTGAAGAAGTTGCACGTGTATATGGCTACAATAAAATACCGACAGAGAAAAAAATCAGCATTGAAGTAATACCCGTCGATAATCGACAGAAAATGATAGAATCGATTGGAACATATCTTAACGGCTGTGGCTTTTACGAAACGATTAATGTCGGTTTCGTTGACAGTTCTGCTGCCCGGCTTTTCATTGAGAGCGATGTTAAGGGGCATTTAGGCGTAAAGGATGTTACCAGGAAAAGTGCGAATCTGCTTCGCCAAACCCTCATTGGCTCGTTGCTGACCGTCCTCAAAACAAACGTAAATGCCAAAAACCTGCCCTGCAGGATATTTGAAATTGCAGACACTTTTGTACCTGCCGATAAGAAGGGCGTCCTGCCAATCGAAAACACTAAGCTGGCTATGGTCTGTGACAGTAACTTCAGAGACTTGCGAGGCGTTATTGAAGGCCTGATTAAAAGTGTTGATAGAGAAGCCCAAACAGTTCTCACTCCTGCGGACCTACTCTGGGCACAAACCGGCGCCAAAATCCTGGTAGATGGCAAGGAATATGGTGTTGCAGGCATTATCGGCAGGGCGGTTAAGGAAAAATATGATTTAACAGAACTCTCACCTTGTGCCGCGGAACTCGATTTTGAGCTGCTGTTATCTTTACAGCAGGATGCCATCAAGGTCAAACCAATACCGAGATTTCCCGCAATACAGCGTGACTTATCAATTATTGTGGATGAAAAAATTAGTTGGGCAGATATCATTGACGCAATCAAAGCCAGGGCCCCCAATGAACTTGAAAACATTCAATTTGTCGGGATATACCGTGGCGAAGGCATCCCGTCCGGTAAAAAGAGTGTTACAATTTCACTGCGGTTTAGAGATGAGGATGGCACGTTGACCCATGAGACGGTCGACCGCTTTCAGACCGATATTGTCGGGAACCTCGATAAGTGCGTCGGGGCACAGCTCCGAACTGTGTAATTCTTATTGCCGGATTTGAGAATATAAGCAGACTACGGAGGGTATTCAATCTGATATTCCCCCCAATTCTTATTGACTTTTGGCCTAAAATAGTGTATAATCATGAGACAATAACCGGCTTTGCCGGGGGCCAGGATGTGGTGAAAATAGCATTTTCATTATCCAAGCTCAGCTAAGTTTTTCAAGGAAACAATAGCGAGCACAACGTACACCACAAAATGTTGAAATTCTTCAAAAGGAGATAAAAATGAAACGGGCTGAAATATTAGCAATTTTGGCTTTGACTGTGGGCCAGATGGTCTGCCCGGCTCAGATTGCCGGGGCAATTCCATCGGGTACGGCATTTACCTACCAGGGGCGGCTCATAGACGCCAATGGCGTAGCAAATGGCCCGTATGACTTTGAGTTTAGGCTTTTCGACGACCCCTGCACTGGCATACAGCAGGGAAGCACAAATGATGTAAACGACCTTGATGTAATCGAAGGCTTTTTCACTGCGGTAGTGGACTTCGGTGGCATCTTCAATGGCGATGCCCGCTGGCTGGAAATTAGTGTTAGGCCTGGCAGCAGCATAGGTAGCTATAGCACCCTGAGTCCACGGCAGGAAGTGATGCCGATTCCCTACGCGATCTTTGCCGAGAACGCCGGCACGGACAACGACTGGATGCTCACTGGAAATAATATGTATTCGATTCCCACAGGAAATGTCGGCATCGGGACAACGAGTCCTGTCGCCAGGCTGGACGTAGTGGGAAGTATCCTCTGGGGAAATTCAGCTGCGGCGCAGGGAATGCTGGGATATGGCACTCACATCAATATCGGATCATACACCAATTACAACCTGAGATTGAGGACTAACAACATAGATCGTATGACGCTTGATACCTCCGGCAATGTCGGTATTGGCACAACGAGTCCTTCTTCCAAACTTCATATAGAAGATAATACTTCTAATGATGTAACCGCAATGATACACAATCTGGATAACACAGGTTCTGAGAATCTATATTTTGGCACGAGTAGTGCAAGTGATGCCGGCATATCGGTATTCGGTTCGGCCAACGCTGGTAAGGCGGGTAAATGGGAATTTTTCAATAACAAAACTTCCGGGCACTATGATTGGATAACGGGTGGCTCGGTAAAAATGACGCTAACAAATCAAGGTATGCTCGGAATCGGATATGCATATCCCTATGCGAAATTATTTGTTCAGGAGTCAGGCCTTGCTGATCCATTTCAAGTCCGTGTATCGGGCAGCACGAAGTTAATTGTTAAAAATGACGGCAAGGTCGGCATCGGTACGACCCTTCCGGATGAACAGTTGACTGTCGTGGGCAATGTAAAAATCAATGGGAATCTAAATATCTATGATGGC
>JAUWLI010000043.1 GCA_030613765.1 Phycisphaerae bacterium | reverse complement strand
TCCCTTTCAGGAGAGCCGGCACACTGGACACGGCCTGCTCTTTCATAAAAGGCGGCAATACGGGCAGCAAGGTAGGCGGGGTAGCCTTCCTCAGCGGGCATCTCCTCCAGGCGGGTGGATATCTCGCGCATCGCTTCAGCCGATCGGCTTGTGCTGTCTGCCATCAAGGCGACGGTGTAGCCCATATCGCGGAAGTACTCGGCGATTGTAATGCCGGTGTAGACGGAGGCTTCTCTGGCAGCGACGGGCATGTTCGATGTGTTTGCAATCAGTACGGAACGTTTCATTAAGGGTTCGCCGCTTCGTGGGTCTTTTAGTTCGGGGAATTCCATCAGGACGTCGGTCATTTCATTTCCTCGTTCGCCGCATCCGACATATACGACTACGTCGGCATCGACCCATTTTGCCAACTGGTGCTGAACGACGGTTTTTCCTGTACCAAATGGTCCGGGGACACAAGCAGTGCCGCCCTTTGTGACGGGGAAGAAGCTGTCAATGACGCGCTGACCCGTGACAAGGAGTGTATCCGGAGTCAGGCGGGTTTTTGGCTGCCTTGCGTTGCGGACGGGCCATTTTTGCATTAGTTTAAGCTCGGTTTCGGTGCCGTCTTCTGCAGTGCAAACGGCGACGGTCTGCTCGACCGTATAATCGCCTTCAGATATTTTATGGACAGTTCCTGAGATTCCAAAGGGCACCATAATCTTGTGCGAGATTTGTGTGGTTTCCTGTACCTGTCCAATAATGTCACCGAAGCCTACTTTTGTTCCGTCTTTAATGGAAGGTTGAAAGTGCCATTTCTTTTCGCGGTTCAGGCCGGGGAGCATATTGCCTCTGCTCATGAATTCACCTTCGGCTTCCACGAGATCGTCCAAAGGTCTTTGGATGCCGTCGTAAATGCTTTCAATCAGGCCCGGTCCTAATTCGACGCTCAAAGGAGCCTGCGTATCGGTGACGGGTTCGCCCGGGCCTATGCCGGTGGTCTCTTCGTAGACCTGAATGGAAGCCCGGTCGCCGTGCAATTCTACGATTTCACCAATTATATTCAGATTGCCGACTCGAACAACATCGTACATTCGCACACCAATCATACCTTCGGCAATAACAACAGGACCAGCAACTTTAACTATCCTGCCAACTTTTTTATCACTCATTATTTTGTTCCTCATCTATATCGCCTCGCGGTCCAGAAAGCATATCGGCCGTGAGGCATAACATTTTATTAACTATCCTGTAAAATATTTATACCTGTAGCTAACCTAAGTACCTCTCCCAGGGCCTGTGTTGCAAAGCCCTTTGATTCAGTTGTAAAGGGCACAACCACAATACAGGGAGTGGGAGTATTGTGATAAGTTGAAAAAACCTCTTCAGCCTTTGGAGCGATATTTTCGGCAACTACGACGAGGGCGTATTTGCCTTCTATAATTTTATTGGCGTTTTCTGTGATATCGTCGACTGTATCAGCCGTGGCGTAGGTATCGAGACCCAATGCCGAAAACGGCATGACAAAATCAGTATCACCTAAAACAGCTATTTTACCTTCCATAGTTTCGTATCTCGTTTACTCGTTCGTTAGCTTATACGGTCTAAAATAAGTTTCGTATCCAGGTTGTTCTTCTTAGCGGTTAGTATTAAACGTACTGTTCGGATTTCGTTTTCCTTCAATAGTAAATAGGCAATAATCGGCTGAGGGCCTGCGGTAATCTGGGCCGTTGATTTCAGGAATCCGGTCATATGCTCTTCGCACTGCTGCTCAATTCTTAAAAAAGATTTTTCCGAGTTAAGATAGGCGGCACCTGCCTCAACAAGATGGTAGTAGGGAGTCACAAAGAACAGCGGGGCAAGGGCTTCGTAGCCAATTTCGGCGCCGCGTTCCAGGCGTTCCAATTCTATGAAGCCGCCTTTTAAGAAGACATTACGCTGTTCGGACTCGGTGAATTTGAGGCGAAGCATCGTGCGAATATTGTTTAAGTCAATCTGTGTTCTGAATAGTGAGAGCAGGAAGATGCTGTTTAGCCGGCGTGCCTGTATGAGGTTATATTCGGCTTGTGTGCTATCAATATTGTGGTCAATCTGGCGAATATCCTTATTTCGATAGTATGCCAAGACGGCTCGCTCTGAGGCGTCGGCCATGTAATCAGGAAACTCGGTGTAGTTTTCCTCAGCGAAGACATTTTCAAACTGCTCGGGCGGGAAATTGCCATCGGGGCTGTAATCGGTGCCTAATGGTTTATCTGTTAACGTTCGCCTGACTGCCAGGCGGAGATTTGCGAAATCATCCCGCGTTTTAAACAGTTTTACAATTGGCTTGTCGAGGATTAACTCGGCGAACAGCTCCCGGAGGGCCGACCTTCGAAGGGATAAGTTGTTTTCCATTTCCGCAGAGCTTTTGTCGGAACGAGGCATGACGTATTCGGTGGCGGACAACAGGTCGGTAGCGGCCTGGAAGTTTTCAGCGTTGGCCATGTCCAGAAAAGCAGGCCTGGTGAGCATCTGTAATTCAAGGGCGCGTACCTGGGCGGACTGGAACACGTATCGCCAGTCATCAGTGCCAACGGGCGGATACGTGTAAAAATCCAAGCTGGTAGTTTGTAGTTCGTAGTCCATAGTTCGCAGTTATTATCCCGTACCGAGAATCGCCAGTTAAGAGAAGAGGTCCTTTGCTAATTCGATTTCGAGCTCTTTTCGAGCCTGGGCCAAGAGCACGTTCAGGGAGACGTTGTTTTTTATTTTGCCTCGTTTCAAGATGAAACCAGCCCCAATCCGCTGTGTGTCTTTTGAGAGTTTTAGATTTCCTTTGCGTTCGGGGCCTAACTTTTGATTAATATGCTTGATAAATTTCTCGTCGATTCTTTTTTCGTTGGTGTCGATGATGACCTCTTCGTCTCCGGTTTCGACCGCATCGAGCATTAGATTTCTGATAAGCTCACGATATCGGTCGTCTGACAGATTTTGGAGCTGTTGGCGTGCTTGGTCGAAGACTTCGTCAAGAATCCTGCATTTTTCAGCCAGGTGCTCTTTTGAGATATCCATTCTTGCAGCGGCCAGAAGGTGGAGTTTTTTCTCATTGCCGAGCTTTTCGGCAAGAGTGTTTGTTTGCTTTCCGTGCTCGTTCAATTGGTCGTTGAGCTTTGCCTTCTCGGCGGCTTCCTTTTCATCAGCCTGGGTTTTTATCTTTTCGGCATCGGCCCTTGCGTCGGCCAATATCTTTTCTATGACCTGTTCAGCTTCCATAATTTGTCTCGTATATGCGTTTATTTTTAAATGGGTAAATGAGTTTACGGGTTGGCTCATTGGCCTACGCGGGAGTTGGCCAACTAATACCAAACAACAGGATAAACAATGTTATCACCAAGCCAAGCATCGCGTAAAGTTCCACCATAACTGCATATATAACGCCAGCCTTGAAAGCCATTTCCGGTCTTTTTGCAGCCATCAATATTCCTCCCGCACAAACCTTACCCTGATAAATAGCACTTACGAGACCAGCAAAGGCAATAGGCAAACAAGCTACCAACACTTCCAACCCGAGTGTGAAACTTAGTTCCGGTACACCGGTTCCGGCGAAGAAGTTTAGTTTTCGCATAGCCATAAAAGCTGCCAAGAAGCCGTACAAACCCTGTGTGCCGGGTAGTAAAACCATAATAAAGACCTGCCCATACCTTTCCGGCTTCTCGCTCAACACGCCTGTAGCGCTTCTGCCGGCGATACCGATTCCAATTGCCGAGCCGATACCAGCCAATAAAGCCGCCAAACCTACGCCAACCAAAGCTAATGTCAATCCATAATCCATTTCTAACCTGCCTTTCTTACGGTTTAATATAGATGTGTTTATATTCTTTATTGAGCGGCTCAAATGCTTTACCACCGCCAACGAAAAACTTCGGGAAAAACTCCGCGTATTGCAATCTCAAGGTATGAACAAAGGCACCTAAAGCGTTTATAGCAATGTTAAATCCGTGCCCACCGACAAGGACTACTATCATCGCTACAACACCTATGCCATAAGGTATATCAAGTGCAAGCAGAGCCATAATGTTTATAGCCATTGCCAGGCCGGCAGTCACCATACCAAGCGCCATCAATCTTATGTAACTCAGCACATCGCCAACGTAAAATATTGTGCTAAAGAGATTGTATGCTCCCATCCCGATTCGGCTACCCCAACCACCTTCGCGATGGCTGAAGAGTACAATCACAGCGGCCGGGATGAGCGCAAGAATTCCGAAGAATTTGCCGATTTCAATTGGGAGCACCCCTGCCTTACTCGCCGCAAATATTGCAATCGAGTTGAGCATCACCAAGAGGGTAAATTGGTCACACAACCCGGCGATATATTGCTTTCGCTTAATGTTATGCACAAACGCAATTATCAGTCCTGCCATAATCTGCACATAACCGAGCGCCAGAGACAAGCCAAAGAACATCATGGGTTTCTCAAATGGGTCGAACCACATCATCTTTGCTCTTAGCGGTTTTAGTATGGGTATAAACTGCTGGATTGCATCGCCGAACCAACCGCCAGTCAGTGCCCCGGCAACAACGGTGGCGGCTGAGCAAATCCCCAACATCCACATTAATTTTTTGTCACCCTGTATTTTCTTTATGAAGAAGATCATAAGGGCGATAATGACAAGGCCGTAACCGGCATCGGTAAGGCAGAGCCCAAAGAATATGGCGAAGAATGGTGCGAGGAAAACGGTGGGATCGACTTCAAAGTGCTGGGGCATGCCGTAAAGGCGGGTTATTACCTCGAACGGGCGGACGTAGTTTTTGTTTTCTATTTCAACGGGAATTTCTTCTTCCTCCGCGGGTTCGATTTTGCTCAGACTGGAAGCCTGGAAAGTGGAGACGATTTTTTCCAGAGTGGGATATTCTCTTTTCTTTACCCAGCCTTCGAGGAGGACGGTGTGCTCGGTTGCGGGGGCAGTGCCCTTTGTTTGCTCCCTGTTTAAGAGGTTCGTGTAATGGTCGTGAAGGATTTGGAGGTTGAGGAGATTTTCAGACAGTGAAGCCGCTTTATTGTAATGGTCCTGCAATTGGTTGTTTGCCTGGTCCAGCTCCTGTTGGTGCCGATCTATTAGTTCGGAGACGGTCCCGGTCATGCGTTCGAAGTTCACAGGTTCAAACTCGGCTGAACGAAGCAGCTTTTGAACGTCAGCGATGTTTTCATTCAGGGCAACAATGATGCAGGCGTTCTTGTTGGCGGCTGTTCCGAGGGGCTGGAAAGCTGCACCGAGTTCTGTTAGCTGTTCGGCTGCCTGGTCAAGGTGCTGGGAGGGGATAAGACCAAGGAGGCAGGTTGCCTGTTGAAGTCCTCCGATTTCTTCCACGGGTGTTTCCAAGGGTGTCCAGGGAGCGAGCATATTCAGGGTTGCGGTGAGGTTTTCGCATTCGGAGTTTAGCTTTTCTATCGCCGCTTGGGTCTGCTCGGCCTGGTCGATAACATTGATAAGCCGGCGATCTGAAACAACGCTGTCATAAGATTGGACATCAATAACGGCACGCGGGGCGAGCATGGAGGCAAGACCTTTCTGTGACGCGGCGTACGCTTTGAGGAATTCGATGCTTTTTGTGAGGCGGTTGAGCAGGTTTTCGATGTCTCTGGGCCTTTCGGCTGTGGCGGCAAGGTCGGGTGAGTCCCTGCTGACTATGGCCTCTTCGGCGTTTAGTATGTGACAAATTCCCTCGTGCTGGAGGGCCTCGAGAAGCTCGGAGGCCTGCGAGCGGTGGGTGACGATAATAATTTTTTCCATTTGAGCAATGGCCATATTTATCCTCTTATTGGATACCCATTTGCATTTATCATGCAGAATGGGAACGCAAGTACTCCATTACCTTTGCCACTGCTGGGGGCATTTTAGTATTTGCTTTATCGCGTAACTGTTGACGTTCGTTTTCGGCTTTTGCTTTTAGGTTGTCGACTTCGGCGGAGGCTTCTTTCTGAGCGGCAGCGACGGCGGCTTCGGTCGCCTTTGTTCTTTGCTGCTCGGCTTTTGCCAGACCCTGTTGTCGATTCTGTCTGCCCAGTTCTGCCTGCTTAGCCGCGTCGGCTTTGGCTTGCTCGATAATCTGCCGGGCCTGTGCCTCAGATTGCTTGATTTTCTTTATCAATTCCATTTTTCGTCCCTGAGTAAGCAATAAAATAGAATAATATATGATATTATGGTCGGAAGTTCAACAAATAAGTGAAATTTAGCCAATTTTAGCCTAAAAACATCGGATGTGAGCGATAAAAGGTGAACAAACTATTTTTTGTCTTTGAGGAAAATGGAAGGTATGAGAAGACAAAAACGAAATTCGAAGCTCGAAACAAATTTGAATGACAGATTATGGATTGATTACATACGATAGCCAGATCCGGCGACTTCGTCCGCGTGCTTTCTATAGAAAGTACGCGGGCTGCGCTCGGTATGACAGAGAAACGGGGCCGATAGAATTTGGAATGAAGAATTTAGGATTGCGAATTTATGTTCCTGGTGGTAAATATAAGGGCATAAGGGTATAAGGGTGTAAGAGCAAAAGGCACAAGTGCATAAGAGTATAAGGGGCTACTGGGAGGTTCATAATGAAATTCAGCCGTCGTAGTTTTCTCAGAGGTGCCGGTGTGATGGGCATCGGTGCGAGCAGGGTTTGGGCGCAGTTGGAAACGAGCAGCCAGAATAAGAGCAGGAAGGCTACAGAAGACGAGGGTACTATTTCGAAAATTCGGATAGCACAAATAAAGGTATATCCGGATAAAGGGAAGATGACAGTGAACCATAACAAACTGACAGAGGTCCTGAGGGATATTGAGAAGAATGAAGATATTGCTGTCATCGTGACGCCGGAGGGTTTTCTCGATGGATATGTCTCCACGGATAAGTCGGTGACTAAAGAGGACATGGTTAGATATGCAATCGACCCGCACACGTCTGAGTATGCGCGAAGCGTATCCGAGTGGGCCATTCAAAACAAGGCGTGGTTTGTTTACGGCTGTACGCGAAAGGCAGCGGACGGAGTATTCAATACGGCCCTGATATATAACCGCAAGGGCTCTCTCGTGGGAATGTATGACAAACTGCATCTGCAGACGCACGACTACAAATATACGCCGGGCAAGCATCTTCACGTATACGAGTCGGATTTTGGGCCGTTTGGCGTTATGATATGTGCGGACCGACGCTGGCCGGAAACGGCACGGACACTGACGCTACAAGGGGCGCGTGTCATTTTTAATCCGACATATGGAATGCACGGTGACTTAAATCTGTGCATGATGAGGACACGTTCGTACGAAAATGGAATTTACATCGTGTTTACACACCCCGGACAATCCCTTATTACCGACCCGAGAGGGGCCGTTGTGTGTAATAATGAAGATAAAAGCAAGGCCTATACTATTACTGACATTGACCTTTCCAAGGCACCGGCCAACAAAGGCGGCCACATAGTGGATCGTCGGCCGGATGTCTATAGACTATGACAAATATGAGCCGGAAGATGCTGAAACACAAAGTCGTTGGGGTTGTGAATTAGTCATCACCCATTTGGTTTCGCTCAAGACGGGTGGATGCCCCCCCAACAGCTTAGCAAAGCGAAGCTAAACGCGGGGCAGTTGGGGCTAAATACAAAAAAACAGTTGAAAAATGGGGGTGGATTTGGTAGTCTAAACATATTGGAGGTGCTGGGAGGATTGTTTATTAGTCTATATTGGAAATTCCGGATAATTTGAGAAACAAAACATTTTTGCGAAGAATCAAATGAGGCGGGCAATCAAAGTAAAGACTTTGCAGGCAATGGTAGCGGTGTTGCTTGGGATGGTGTGTACAGCTTCGGCCGGTGACATTATGGTGGGGGTATATTACTATCCGTGGCATGGGCCGGGGACGGGTGGACACGGCTTTGATAATACACTCCGGGACCATCTGGTGCCAAAGCAGTACCCGAAGCTGGGATATTATGACAATGCGGACCCGGCTGTGATTGCGGCGCAAATCAATCAGAGCGTTCAGGCGAACATCCATTTCTGGGCGTGCAGCTGGTGGGGGCCTGGAGGCTTTGAAGATAACATTATCAAGAACCATATCCTCACGCACGCACAGGCCGGCGACCTGAAGTACGCGATAATGTACGAATCGACAGGGCGGTTAGGTTCGTTCTCAAGTCCCGACTACTCTCGTTTGGTACCTGACGTTCAGTATTTTGCCGATAATTACTTCGGCAATCCGAACTACCTGAAGATAGACGGGCGGCCGGTTATCTTTATCTACCTGACGCGTGTGTATTTCAGAAATCAAGGGGATGCGGCACTTGCCGGTTTGCGTGCGGCTTTCCCCAATTTGTATATCGTAGCGGACGACATATTTGGCCGTTATTACAGCTCAAGCTATGCGAGCAAGTGGGATGCTGTTACTGCATACGATGTTTACGGCCAGACATTGGGCAGCTACGGGTCAACTCAAGCGGCGTTGAACCGGCTGGAAGATATCCTGAATGATGCCGAAGCCGCTGCTAACAGTGTTGGTGTCGGTTTGATTCCATTTGCGTCACCGGGATTTAACGACAGGGGGGTACGGAGCGGGCATAGCGGGGCACCCCGATATTTTGAAGATAATCCTCAATCCGTTGAGGGGGATCTTTTCAGGACGATGCTGCGTGACGTTGTAGTGCCGAAAGTCGATGCCCTGGCCGAGAACATGCTGATGATCACCTCGTTTAACGAATGGCATGAGGACACGCAGATCGAGCCTACAGCGGGAACAGCAGGCAAAACCAACCGGGATGACTCTGTTTCCGGAGACAACTATACAGAAGGTGACTACTACAGCGATTACGGTTATCTGTATTTGGAGATACTCCGCCAAGAGACACTATGCTTTCGTGGTGCTGACTTTAATCATGACTGCATCGTAAACTCCAATGACTTTTCTATACTTGCAGCCCAGTGGCTACAGGGGCCGGGTGTTTTTTCTGCTGATATTGCACCGCCACCTACCGGCGATGGTATGGTAGATTCTAACGACATGGCTGTTTTAACCAACAACTGGCTGACATATCCAATGATGCTACTTCCTGGTCAGGTTGGTAATCCGAATCCAACCTATGGCGCGGTAGGGCTCGATATAAATGCTGATTTAAGCTGGTCGGCTGGATTTGATGCCATATCGTACGATGTGTACTTCGGTACGAACAGTCCTGGTACGTTCCAGGGTAACCAGACTGCCACTACCTTCGAGCCCGGTACGATGGCTTTTGGTATCACATACTACTGGCGTATCGATGCTGTCAATAGCTGGGGTAAAACCAGCGGTAAAGTCTGGAGCTTCGTGACTATGAGTTCTCCGCCGCCTTAAAGTAGTTTGTCGACCTGTTCTGCGAGCTGTTTTACGTGGTCGAGGGATTTTTTGAACTGGGCGAGTTCGGAGTCATTCAAATTCAGCTCGATGATTTTTTCAACGCCTTCCTTTCCGAGCACTGCGGGGACACCTACATAGTATCCACCGGCATCATATTCAGTATCGCACCAGGCACAGCATGATATTACAGCTTTTTTGTCGGTCAGTATGGCATCGGCCATCTTGACGGCACCGGCAGCAGGGGCGTAAAAAGCGCTGTAGCCAAGCAGATTAACGATTTCGATGCCGCCGTTTCGTGTGCGTTCGATTAGCTCGTCGATTTTATCCTTATCGAGCACATCGTTTACGTGTTTTCCGCCGATAGAAGTAAATCTTGGCAAGGGTACCATGTCATCGCCATGACCGCCCATTAAGACACACTTTATATCCTTTACGCTGACACCAAGCTCGGAAGCGAGGAAATAGCTGAATCTCGCGGAGTCCAACTCTCCAGCCATTCCCATAACTTTATTTTTGTCGAAGCCGGTGACTTTTGATGCAGCGTACACCATCGCATCAAGAGGATTGCAGACGACGATGATGTTGCTGTTGGGTGAATGTTTGGCTACTTGTTGGCTGACATCTTTGACGATTTGCACGTTCTTAGCGAGGAGGTCGTCTCGACTCATGCCGGGTTTGCGGGGAAGACCGCTCGTTATGATAACGATGCTGCTGTCGGTGGTTTGTTCCCAGTCGCGTGTACCAGTGATGAAAGAATCGTAAAGCTGGACAGGACCTGCTTCGGCGATGTCGAGTGCTTTGCCTTCAGCGAGGCCTTCGACTATGTCGAGCAGGACGATATCGCCGAGCTGTCTTGTTGCAGCGATGTGGGCGGTTGTCGCACCGACATTGCCCGCACCGACTATTGTTATTTTGCTCCTTTCCATTGACGTTTCCTTAACGAAGTGTCTGTTCTATTGTTATAATTCTTTTGCGTCTGTTTGCCATTCGAGGATGCCGGCTGAGAAGTCCGGTTGCAACTGTACCTCGATTCGCAAAGACTGAGCGTTTATCGGGTCGAAGCTTACTTTATTGAATTTATCTTTTTCCACGCCGTAGCTTCCTGCGTTGGGGACTTGCTTCCACTGGTCGCCATCCTTATAGAGTATTTTCCAGGACTTTGGGATGCGACAGCCTCCACCACCGGTGTCGTCAAAGAAGTAAACGTCAGCGGAGGACATTTTCTTTGGCTTGTCAAAAACGTATTGTACCCACTCAGTTGTACCTTTGCGGGGCCACCAGGTGAATCGTGGGATGCCTTGGTCGTTGGAATTTTTGGGAACCATCTTATCGCTGAGGGCCAGGATGGTGTCAGAGCCCCAGCAGTGTGAGGCGGAAGCGGGTAACGTTTTCGGCGGCTGGATCCACTTTTGAACGTCGGTGCCTGTGCCGATAGTGGGAAAGGCGGAAATCCTGAGTCTGGCACAACCCATAGGGATTAACGTGACGGTTTCAATGGGCTCATCTGATTTTACGGGGCTTTGCTGTAGTTTGCCGACGAGGCCGAGGTGGTCTTTAACCCATTCGGGAATCTTCTTTGCGTTGGCACGCAGTTGGATGGGAGCGGCGTCGGCTTCAAATGGCTGGTCGTCATCGGGCCAGTCTTTTCGAACAATCTCGAAGGATGGAGCGGGGTTTGCTTCGTTCAGCACCAAGCCGTAGTTCCAAGGTGTTGTTGGGTGTATCTCCCAGGCAGGCCATTTGTCAGTGCCACCTTCGCGAACATATTTTTCGCCAATCTTCAACGAGTACGTCAGCGGTCCGCGGTTTATTGAAACGCTGTTTTTATTTTTTTCCCACTTTGTGAGCGTTATGTTCATCTTAAAAGTGAGTTTTACTTTGTCACCATTTTTCCACTTACGTTCAATCATTATGTATGATCGCGAGTGAGCCTTTACTTTTGTTGCTTTTCCGTTTATTTCTACGATGGGATTCCTGGTCCAGCCCGGGACACGGAGATAAAGCGGAAAGCGAACGGATTTGTCGGTTTTGACAGTAAATTCGATGTTCTCGTCGAAGGGGTAATGTGTTGATTCTAAAATCGTTACCTCTGTTCCTTTGCCGACTTTTGCAGTGACCTGGGAGGGTGCGTAGAGGACGGCGGCCAGTCCGTTGTCTGGAGTGGCGAGCCAGAGGTGCTGTGCGTAGTATGGCCAGCCGTGGCCACTATTGTGCTGGCAGCAGCGGTGAATGTGCGGATTGAAGAGGAACATGGGGCCTCTATTTTGAACGCCCGGGGACTTGTTGTGTCTGTCGCAGAGAATCATATTCGGAGCGGTGAGGTAATGGAGGGCCTTCATGTCCGGGGTCATGGAGGGGGGCAGTGAGTTGAAGGTCACATCCTCACAGCGGTCGGCCCATTTGGGGTCGCCTGTGAATGTGAGGAGCATTTCGTCTGATAGCATCATCTCTACCATTGCGCATGTTTCGGCGGCCTGTCGGGGGCCGATGTAGCCCTCTCGTGCGTTTTCGTCTGCACCGAACATACCGCCGGGTACCTGGCCGTATATGCCCATTACTATCTGATAGTCCCGCTCGGTAGCGGTGAGGTGCTTGGGGTCTTTGGATTGCTGGTAGAAAACGGCCGGTCCGCGGAAACACTGTGCGATGTTTACAACGTGCCAACTTGCAACACCGCCGGTCCAGTCGGCAGTGTTGTTGTGGATTTTCCTGCCGAGTTCCAGGAGGAACTTGTCGCCTGTGTGGTTGTAGAGCCAGTAGACGCTGGCGAGGTTGTCACTTGCCCGCTGGTTCTGCCAGAATGGCTCAAGAAAATCTTCGTCGGGGATTGTCGTTTGCCATCGGAAGTATTTTGTCATAAGCTCGATGACGCGTTTGTCTCCTGAATACTCGTAGTAGGACTGCAAGACGTTTAGCATAATCATGTTTGGCCATACATCGGGTTTGGTGCCACCGATTTGCTTAAGGTTTGCTCGTGGTCCGAAGTAGCCATCTTCACGCTGGCTTGCAATTGTGGCTTCAATCCATGTTTGTGCTTCGTCGATGATTCGCTTGTCAGAAAGCACGTACCCAAGATTGCTGTAACCTTTTAGCCAGTAGGGGAGTTCTTCCCATGGGCTGTGGCCCTCGCCGGTAGTGCTGAGCCATGCGTTGTCTTCCTTTTTGAGGAATCGGCTGATTTCAAGCAAGTGTCCAGTGAAGCCCTCGGCCTCCAGTTCAAGCTGTTTCCGGACCCAACCCTGCGGTTTTATTGCACCAATGGGCAGCTTTATAAAGGGACTTGGTGTCAATGGCGGGCGGTTGCCGACGTAGGAGCTGTTTGTTGCTTTGGTGTTCGGCTGTCGAACAACATCAATAATTTCACTGCAGCCGAGGGAGGTAAAGCACACGAGCAAAACGGCACTAAGTAGAGGATACTTAAACATTATGATCTCCTTCAAATTCAGACA
>JAUWLI010000002.1 GCA_030613765.1 Phycisphaerae bacterium | reverse complement strand
CTGATGCTCAGTCCTGCGTTTACGTTGACCGTGCGGCACCAACAGTTCTATGATAACGCATAGACCATTTTAGGGACAGGAAAAACTGCAAGGCGTGCCTCAAAGCAGAGGTCAGCCGAATGCATATGTCGCTTGAGAAAGACTCACCTGTCCATCGCTCTGTTCACCAGAAAAAACTCATCCAAATTAAGATGTATAGGGGATGACACATTTGAAGGATTATTCAACATCTTTGAGTCGATACCTAAAGTACTTGTCAAGATATCACTCGCGCTTGGCACAAATATTGTTTGTAAAATTGGGTCTACATGAATACACTCATAGGTATGAGAACTCAGATAACAACCAGATGGTATTGTACAACACTCCTATTGCTGCAAGCTGCAGAATTGCTGTTCGCAGTCAGTGCGTCAAAGGCACAAAATACTGAAGAGGCTTATCCGTTTGGGATTCAATTGCGTGTTCTGGCCCAGGATGTTGTAAGCCGGAACTACCAGGAAATCGTCCGGACCATGCTCACAACTGACCTTCAGGAAGAATGGAAACGTGTGGGCACACCGGACAACTATGTTATCTTTATGCAAATACATGGAGGCCGAGAGCGTGTTTTAGGTAATTCGGGATTGAAGAATGCTTATGACAAACGCAAACAGGTGGCTGATAATTTCATTACGTTGATGCTGGATGCCTATCAGAGAAAAAAAACAAGACCTTCTTTTACATCCGAACAGGTGAGAGAACTCCTGGCAAGAGCCAAGCCGAAGATTGTATCGACTGAAGCCATAGAGGCTGTGGATGTCCGGCCTGTTATGCCCGCACCGGGTGCTGAAAGGCAGTGGCCCTGTTTTCGCGGTCCTACCGGACAGGGAATCGCTTTGGAGACGGAATTTCCTCTGACCTGGAGTCAAACGGAGAATATTCTCTGGAAAGTGGAGTTGTCCGGCAGGGGGAACAGCTCACCGGTCATATGGGGCGATCGACTATTCATTACATCAGCGTCAAAAGACGGCAAAACGCGGGAACTGTTTTGCTTTTCTCGATCTCAGGGCCGGTTGTTGTGGCAACGAGCCGCTCCGACTCCCCAGACAATTGAGCGAATTATCAGGAAGAATTCCTATGCCACTTCCACTCCTGTGACTGATGGAGAACGAGTCATTGCATTTTTCGGCAATAGCGGTTTTGTGTGTTATGGCATGAACGGGCAACTACAATGGAAGCAGCACATCGGCCATTTTACCATCACGCATGGACCGGGTACGAGCCCGGTGATATACCGTGACAAGATCATTTTCATCCAGGATCAAAACCGGGGTGAATCAGTTTTTTTGGCCTTGGATAAGCAGACCGGACGCAAACTTTGGCAACATGATCGCAGGGAGGCGATGTGTTGGGCCAATCCGGTGATTGTACGTGTCGCTGATCACGACGAACTTATCTACAATGGTTCATTTCATGTGAAGGGCTATAATCCGGATACGGGCGCCCAACTCTGGTCGCTGGCAGGCCCCACCAGGGAAGCCATACCCACGATCGTCACCGGGGGAGGACTGATATATTCGGCCTCCGGTCGCAACGGCACCATCCTGGCCCTTCGCCCGGGGGGTAAGGGAGATATTACTCGGACCCATTTGTGCTGGCTGAATGAGAGGGGTGGGCCTCATGTCCCCTCTCCAGTCTACCATCAGGGCCGTTTGTACCTGGTCAGTGATACGGGTGTGGCGATGTGCCTGAAAGCCGCCAGTGGGGACATTGTCTGGCAGGAACGCCTTAAGGGACTATTCAGCATGTCACCCATCATCGCCGGCGACAAATTGATCCTGATCAATGAGAAAGGACTCGCCTATATTCTTCAGGCCGGTGACATACTATCCATACTGGCACAAAACGATCTGGGAGAAGAAACTCTGGCTACCCCCGCCGTGTTAGGTGGACGTATTTATATTCGGACAGCGTCGAATCTCTACTGTATCAGCCAGTTATAACTTTGTGCGCTTGTCAAGCGTTGTTGGGACCATTGCATAACAGCCGAATTGCCAATGAAAGCATGTTGGAAAGAAGATGCACAGGCATTTGTCAGTGAGCCACAAAAAGAAACGGTCACCTATGAAGCCTCTATCCAATAAATCCCCGTTTTTCGTCAAAATCAAAGGTGAGTAAATTCAGATAGTTACTTCATAAAGTTGCAGCTAAGTTACCTGAAAATCGCGAAAGTATGTCATTTCGAGATTCTGCAAAATATATTTTGTTTCTCATATATTCGAGTACCGACAAATTTAAATATTCCAAGTCAGTTATCATTCTGAAATGACACCAAAAGAAAAATCTATAAAAGAAGACAAAAAGCTGCAAACGCTTGATGAAATCTGCGAAAATACAAGGGCCATACGAAGAGTAACAAACAGGATCCTGGACCATCTACATGAATACCAAACCGGTGCCAGCTCTTACAGTGATCCAGATGAGCTAACTTGGGACGATATTAACGATTATGATGATATGTACCTGTAGAGGAGGATATCCTCTGGAATTGCAGCAAAAGTGCATTGAAATTCGAAAAACTGTAATAGGCCTTAACGGAGAACCGATCGTCTTCAACACTCCCGAACTGAAACCTTCTTCTGAAAACCACCACCCGTATAGCACCATAGATGCCACACTTCAAGGACTATTGATCGCCTTTGGATTGCTTTCTCTTTGTGGCCGTAAGCCGCCTTGAGAGTTTCTCGGCAAAGGCCTCCGGCTTGACTAACGTCGCCATGAAGTGATCGCTGCCAGGGATTAGCTCACATCGGAGTAACATCCACCCGGCTTGCTCTGCTTGTTGACCTAATAGACCCGGCTGCCACGCATGCTCTTTACCGCGCCCACTCGCAAGATCTTTATGCCGTTCAATAATCACCACCCGCCCGGAAGGCTTGATCACCTTTTTCAGATGCCTAAGGTAATCGACGTGAGTATCCTTGTCAAAGTGGTGATACGTCTTGGAAATAAACGCCAAGTCGCATGAGTTCTCCTCCAGACCGGTTCCGTCTGTCGGGCACAAATACGGTTTGATCTGAGGTACAGCCTCCCACTTCTCTTTTATCTTATCGATTTTTTTCTGATCGACTTCGCCGGCGTGGATTACACCTTTGGGTCCAAGCTTCTCAGCCATTTTCGACGACCACCAACCGTCACCAGCCCCGATATCAACCACTATGCTGTTACGCCGCAGGCCCAACCGTTTGACCACATAACTTGCCGCTTCGCGATATCCCTTCCCCCCAATCGAACCGCCACCCCGACCGCCACTCCGCTCTTTCTGCTGGCCGACCACTGGCAGACACAGGAATAGAATCGCTACAATTGCACCACCAATTCTAAAACGCTTTGACATTTTCGACCCTTTCACCTAAGCTAATCACCCAACTGCATAGTGTTCTTGAGGCCATCTTCAACCTGAACTGGCCCAACACGGCACACTCAGAAATCTGCCTCAGTGGCTATTGTATAAAAGAATTGATGATTGTGCAAGCTGCTTATCAGGCTGATTCATCGTAGAATGCCTGACCATAGCAACAGTTCTTGAAATATCCAGAGTTTCTGCTAATCTATTGTCATGTTTCGGAATAAGGCAGACAAGACCGGGAATCAGTGGCTCATGTTGCGGGGCGCAGTGACGGGATATATTGCAACGATTGTCTGGTTGGTTGTATTCTTATTTCTATCGCCGGCTGTCGGTGCTGCAGATGGTGAGCAGGTTAAAGGATATGTTATTCCTATTATTCACCAGGATATTGGATATACGGACACCGCGCAGATTACACTGGAGAAGATGGCAACTTGCTTAGCGACCATTGTACCCAGGCTGGAAGAACATTCAGAGTGGTGCTTTTGGTGGGAGAATGTTTATACCCTGAAATATGCCCTTAGCCGATATCCTGACTTAGTGCCCCGGGTCCAGGCGTTGTTGAAGAAGGGGCAGCTTTCAGTGGGGGCCGAATGGGCGGGGATGGACGCCGCGCTTGTTCCCGGAGAGAGCCTTGTCAGAACAGTCACGCTTGCCAAGAACTGGATGAGACGGAATCTGGACTACGAACCGACGGTTGCGTCAATGAATGATATGTCGGGTTTCGGGCCTCAGATGGCTCAGGTGTTCCAAAAGGCGGGAGTGCGTTTCTTCTTCTATACCCGGGGCTGGGAACCACCTAGTGGCAACTACTTTCATTGTGTGGGTCTGGACGGCAGCAAGGTCCTGGCTACTAAGGTGACTGCTCCTAAAGAGTTCAGGGGCAGTGAGGATGTTGGGTACGATGGTTTCTATCTGTTCAGCGGGCTGGGTGTGATCCTTGATGGAGTCTATAAGTGGGATCCGACGGAGCAGGAGCTGGAGGGGGTAATGCTCAACCTTGTGCGGTCCAATCGTGCATTCGATAAGAATGAATGGCCCGGTGGTATCTTCTGGGGGATGTTGAACGGTGGTGGAGACAACCGTTGCCCGAATCTTGACAAAGTGAATTCGATGATCGGCAAGTGGAATCGGTCAGAGCGGCCGGAAATAAACAGAATACAATTCAGGTTTGGCTCTTTGGATAGAATCGCACGGGCGACTTTGCGCGAAACCGACAAGAGAAAGTTAGAGAGCTGGATAATATCTGTTCAGCCCTGGCCTGTTCAGTGTCGCCAGGAGCGTACGTTCTATTATCTGAGCCGGGCGGAGGCGAATCTGCTGGCTGCTGAGAAGATAGCGAGTCTGTGTGAAATTTTAGGAATGGGCGGTTACCCCGTGGAGGATTTCGAACACATCTGGGGCGACAAAGTGCTGTGGGTGTATGACCACAATTGGGGCGGGCGTGGCGATAGTGGGGGCAGCGACTTTGAGAAGATGCGGTCAGCCCGTGAAGGGATGGAACTTTCTGAGACGATTCTTCGATCGCGGGCGAAGGCTTTAGCTTCAGCAGTGAAGTATTCGCATAAGAATCCGGTAGTTGTGTTTAATACCTTGAACTGGCCGAGGACGGATATTGCAGAGGTTAAGATGGAGCTGCCGGCCGGTCAATATAGAGTCGTAGACGAGCATGGGCGTGAACGACCCTGCAGTATAGCACGATTGGGTAAGAGCAGCTTTGCGGGTAGATGGTTGCATCAAGTCGGGTTTGTTGCTGAGGGTGTTCCTTCATTTGGGTACAAAACATATTATGTAGTTCCCGGCCGAGTCAACGCGAACAGGAAATCAGTCAATACAGGCAAAGGCACTATTGAAAATGAATTCTTCAAAATCCAATTTAGTGATCGCGACGGTGTTAAGAGCATCCGGGACAAAAAGTTGAAAAGGGAGCTGGTGAAACAGGATGGCCCGGTGCGATTCGGTCAAATTGTGTCTGAGGATGTTAGAGGCAGGCCTAAGGGTGAGTTGGACGGGGATCCGGCTCTGGACGCGACTTCAGTAATCACAGATACGCTCAAAATAGCGGAGGTGAAAACGTTCGTGAAGGATTCTTTAGGGGCAGAGGTTCTATTTCACGGCCAGATCGAGGACTCGCCTGTCACGGTGACTCTTGGAATATGGAAGAGCATACCAAGAATTGATATGAAAGTGGAAATGGACTATTCGGGTGTGGCTCCAAGACTCATCTATCTGTGCCTGCCTCTGGCAGTGGGCAGCAAATGGAAGAACACTATCGGAGTATCCTTCGGGGCTATGGATAATCCTGTCCTGAAGGGAACGAACAGCTCGGCTGAAAGGGTATTCACCGGCGGTTTCTCAAAAGACAGTGCATTTGCGAGGGGACATATAGGCTCTGGCTGGACCGATCCAACCAAAGCCAAATTTGCACAGAAGTGGACCGACATGATGTCGAAAGACAAAGGTTGGGGTGTGACCGTAGTGCTTAGGGACAATCACACGCCCGTATATAGAACGGATGATTGCCTCTATGTGGGCTTGCTCAGATCTTTGACAGGACATGATGCCGACACGAAGAAGACAGGTTACCATTCGTATGAATTCTCTTTGGTGCCTCATTTAGGGGACTGGAAAAGAAGTGGGGCCTACAGGCGGGGATGGGAGGGATTTTCAGGCCTCACGGCCGTTGCGATTAACGAATCTCTTCGGCTGAGAAGTGTGGGTTTTCTGCCAGAGAGCTACAGTTTTCTTTACACAAGTAAGGACAACATAGTGGTAACTGCATTGAAGAAGAGCTTTGATCGGGATAGTTTTATACTGCGGTACTATGAAGCGGCAGATGCCGAAGGTGAAATAGAGATCGAGCTTGCCTCGTTATTTCGCTATGCCTCAGCAGAAGAAAGCAATCTGCTGGAAGAGCCCGAAAGGACGCTGCGAACTAAAAAGAATGCATTGGTGGTGGACACGAACGGATATGCCATCAAGACGCTGAAGTTAGATATTGAAGCAACAACACCAAAAGCAAGATGACGGTGCTACTAAAATTTACTTTTCTCGAAGTATCTCGTGTGCGGTTTATATTTTCATTCGGTCAACTACTCGGTTTGCACCTAAATTTGTGCACGTCAGAACTGACACATTGTGGGATTGCGGTATATAGCTACTGTTGAGCCTATTCTTGAAGCGTTACAGACACGACGTTTACATCTCAGATACCAAGGGCAAGAATTATAAAAAGCTGTCCTAGTCGGTGCACTTCTTGAAAACGTTCATTGAATCCGAAATTGGCCCGATATTTTTTTGTAAATTGCAATATTCAGCCAATAAATGATATATATCCGGACTCTATTGACGTAAAATCAGCGTCTGTGGAGACATTTTGGAGACACGTATTTTCGGAGAAATCTGAACTTTTGCGGCTCAGGAGAAGGGCGTCTTCTAGTATAGTCTCTTGCTTAAATGCTTCAGTCAAGACGCACGGATATTGATTGAAATATTGATAAATCAAACAATAGCTTTCCTATTTCTACTGCGACTTTAACGTCCGGTCTACATGTCAATCGTCCGAGAATCTTAAACAAGTTTCATCATCCCGTTTTCAATCTGATATTCGTTGGATGTCACCCTTGACTTACCTACCCTAAGTATGTTAAAATATAGTCTTTACATAGCCGTAAGTTACGATTATTAAGGACCATATTCCACAGAATTTATTATGCAAAATATCGCAACCTTGTCCGCTCAGTCATAAGCACAGGAAATACTTGTGAATTTGCATAGATAAACCCGCATTTGCGGTCTGAAGTATCAGTGAGGAAAGGGAGTTGAAAGTGTCCATATCTGTGAGGATTCCACTGCTCACGTTAGTGCTGACTGTATCTCTGGTTGGTTCGGTGAGCGCCGAATTTCCCGTCGGTGATTTGAACGGGGATTGTGATGTCAATTCCCTGGATCTGAAGATTTTTGTCGAGCAGTGGCTGGACCCTTCGGGATGTTCGGGCCACCCCGATGATTGTGCTGACTTTGATGGCGTTAATGGTATAAATTCAGCTGACTTTGCCCTGTTGGCTGCGAACTGGCTAATAAAGACAGGTTCGTTGCAGGTTACTATTTTATCGCCGGGGGCCGTCACGGCCGGGGCGCAGTGGCGGGTGGATGACGGCGCATGGCGGGATAGCGGTTATACAGAAACTTGTGTTACTGTAGGTACTCATACGGTTGAATACAAGCCGATCGCCGACTGGAATGAGCCGGCTAATGAGACGGTACAGATTAATGATGGCCAGACAACAACTACAACAGGTACGTATGACCTCCAGACAGGCTCGCTGCAGGTTACTATCTCACCACCGGGGGCTGTCACCGCAGGAGCAAAATGGCGCGTAGATGGCAGCGCGTGGAGAGACAGCGAATACACAGAGAGTGGTTTTGCCGTAGGTTCTCACACGGTAGAGTACAATACAATCACCGGCTGGGACACACCGGTTAATGAGACGGTACAAATTAATGATGGCCAGACAACAACCACAACAGGTACGTATGACCTCCAGACAGGCTCACTGCAGGTTACTATCTCACCACCGGCAGCTGTCACCGCAGGAGCAAAATGGCGTGTAGATGGCGGCGCGTGGCGTGACAGCGACTACACAGAAAGTGGTCTTGCCGTAGGCTCACACACTGTCGAGTACAGTACCGTCACCGGCTGGGACACACCTGTTAACGAAACCGTCCAAATTAACGATGGCCAGACAACTATCACAACAGGTACGTATGATCTCCAGACCGGCTCGCTGCAGGTTACCATCTCACCGCCGGGGGCTGTAACGGCCGGGGCAAAATGGCGTGTCGATGGCGGCGCGTGGAGAGACAGTGACTACACGGAGAGCGGTCTTACGGTAGGTTCTCATACAGTAGAGTACAATACAATCACCGGCTGGGACACACCGGTTAATGAGACAGTCCAGATTAACGATGGCCAGACAACTATCACAACAGGTACGTATGACCTCCAGACAGGCTCGCTGCAGGTCACTATCTTACCGCTGGAAGTTGCTCTTGCTGGAGCACAATGGCACGTAGACAGCGGAACATGGCGGTTTAGCAGCTATATAGAAAGTGGTCTGTCCATAGGTTCTCATACGATAGAGTACAAGGCCATGGTTGGTTGGAATACACCTGTTAATGAGAATGTACAGATTAATCATGGTCAGACAACGACTGCCAGTGGAACTTATATCCAGCAGACCGGTTCGTTACAGGTCACGATCTTTCCTCAGGAAGCCATAGATGCCGGGGCACAGTGGCGTGTGGATGATGGTGCGTGGCGAGACAGCAACTATACAGAGACTGGTTTGTTGGTTGGTTTCTATCCAGTTGAGTATAGTGTAGTAGCCGGCTGGAACAGGCCTGATAACCAAATGGTACAGATTCATTATAATCAGACGACGACTACAAGCGGCGCTTATATACCGCAAATACATGCGCAGCTGATAATCAATGAGTTTATGGCAAGTAATGCAAGCGAACCACCGCTGGATACTGGAGAGCTACTGGACGGAAACAACGAGTCATCCGATTGGATTGAGATTTACAATCAGACTGACGAAAGCGTTAGTATGAATGGCTGGTTTCTGACTGATGATGATGACGACCTGACCAAGTGGCAATTCCCGGACGGTCTCCAGATTTATGCCGGCGAGTTCCTGATAGTCTTTGCCTCGGGGAAGACGTCCGATCTATATCCGCTTAATTACCCGTATCTTGACTCTGCCGGTTACTATCACACCAACTTCAATCTCGACATTCCCCGTGAGTACCTGGCGTTAGTGGCACCAGACGGCAATACTATCGTATACGAGTATGAACCGAAATATCCCGAACAGTTGACTAATGTTTCCTATGGTCTGGCGCACTATGAGCTGATGCTCGTACCAACAGGTGCGACCGCTTCTTATTATGTGCCCGCCGACCCCGATGCGGCCTTGGGCGCTGATTGGGCTGATGTTGATTTCGATGACTTGGCCTGGGATACGGGACCGACCGCCCTCGGCTTCGGAGGTGGGGTGGGTACTGACGTGCAGCAGCAAATGCTGAATGTCAATGCCTCGCTGTGGACGCGTATCGATTTTAACCTCGAAGAGGATCAGCGGGACTTATTTGACACCTTTATGTTACGGATAAAGTACGAAGATGGATTTGTTGCATACATCAATGGTCAGGAAGTTACCAGCCGAAACGCTCCGAATTCGGTCGAGTGGAACTCGATAGCTGATTCTAATCGTCCGATTACCGATTCTGCAGTCTTTGAGCAAATCAACCTTATGCCCTTCCTGGATACGCTGCAAATCGGCAGGAATGTGCTGGCAATTCACGGGCTAAACGACGACCCGGCTGATGATGAGTTCCTGATATTGCCCGAACTGGTCGCTGCCAGCAGTATTGATGTCCCGCAATACTTCATAACAGCGACACCGGGCGAATTAAACGTTGCTGATGCAATGGGTTTGGTTGGTGAAGTCTGGTTCAGCCATGAGCGTGGTTACTATGACACCGGATTCCAGTTGGAATTGTCTACCGCGATGGACAATGCTGAGATACGTTACACAATTGATGGCTCACGCCCCTCAATCACCCATGGGATTGTTTACACCGGCCCAATCAACGTCAGTCAAACTACTACTGTTCGTGCCATTGCTGTAAGACCGGGCTGGCTTTCTGTAGATGCAGATGCCCATACATACATATTTTTGTTTGATGTGGCTAACCAACCTGAATCTCCACCGGGCTTTCCAACGAGCTGGGGCAGTTATACAGCCGACTACGAAGTTGACCCGGATGTTGTCAATAATACATTGCCCGGTTACAGTTTTGAAGAGGGCCTTCTTTGGATTCCGAGTGTATGTATTACCATGCCTACCGACGACTTCTTTGGCGCAGCCGACGGAATCTATGTTTACTCGACCTCCAAAGGTGACGCATGGGAGCGGCCGGCTTCCATTGAACTGATTTATCCCGACGGCCGCGATGGCTTCCAGATCAATGCCGGTGTCCATCTGCACGGCGGCGCAAGCCGGAATCATAGTAGCACTCTCAAGCATTCCTTCCGCCTCGTTTTTAGAGGGATTTACGGACCCACAAAGCTCAATTTCCCGCTCTTCGAAGACTCCGATGTCGAAGAATTCGACCAGCTTGTTCTACGGGGTTCTTCAGGTGATTCATGGACATACCCAGACTCTTATCGTGATGGAGTCATACGTCACATCAAAGTACAGGCCCAATACACCCGCGACCCGTGGATGAAAGATACCCAGCGGGCAATGGGGCACCACTCAGCCAACTCGATGTTCGTACACCTTTATCTAAATGGTCTCTACTGGGGCCAGTACAATCTCTGCGAGCGCCCGAACAGCTCGTTTCAGGCATCCTATATGGGTGGGGACAAAGATGAATATGATGCTGTCCACGATTACGAGGAGCTTCAGTCCGGCACATTTGATGTTTGGGACCAGATGTTTGACCTGGCCGCGGCGGGACTGGCCGGCGATGCAGATGCTCAGTTCATCCAGGGCAATAATCCCGATGGAACTCGCAATCCCAACTATCCGATACTTCTCGACGTCGACAACCTCATCGACTATATGATTCTGCACCACTTCGCCCGCTCTGAAGACTGGCCCTGTCATAATTTCTGGTCCGGTCGACGGCGAGGACCGTTGAGCGAAGGCTTCAAGTTTTTCGTCTGGGACCAGGAAAACCACAACAATACCCTCGAAAGGTTCATTACCGGTTGTGGTTGTCATATCGAGGTGCTACCGGGAGAGGAATCGCGTTCCCTTCGCCCCGGTTATTTGTATGCCAGGCTTCGCGAAAATCCGATGTTCCGGAGAAAGTTCAGCGACCGGGTCCATAAGCACATGTTCAACGGCGGTCTTCTCACGATAGAAAAAGTCGAGGAAAGATGGATGAAGCGGGCCGCTGAAGTTGACAAATCAGTCGTTGCAGAGTCCGCTCGATGGGGAGATGCAAAGAGATCTACCCCCTATAAACGCGAAGTGGAATTTCTGATTGAGCAAAACAGGCTCCTTACTGAATACTGGCCGTATATCAGTGCCATCGTTCTTGATAGGTATCGCGGGGTCGGGCTTTACCCTGACATCCACGCACCCGTACTCAGGATAAACGATGTTAATCAGCACGGCGGAAATATATCAAACACTGATGAGCTGACCATGAACAATCCCAACGGCTCCGGTACCATCTATTACA
The DNA here is from genome assembly GCA_030613765.1 of Phycisphaerae bacterium. Next base: position 24,472 of record JAUWLI010000002.1, on the reverse strand, counting down.
CCACCGACGGTAACGACCCGCGACTGCCTGAGAGCACACAGATCTATGGCACCACACTCGTGGCTGAGGATACACCAAAGAAAGTGCTTGTGCCCACAGGCTCCGTCAACGATAACTGGAAAGGCGGTGGTCCGTTCAACGACTCCAGTTGGAACGACGGCACTTTCATATCCGGCAAGATAGGCGGTGTCGGATACGAAGAAGGAACAGGTTATGAACCGTACATCAGCTACGATGTCAAAGCGAAGATGTACAACGGGAATAACTCCTGCTACATCCGCATCCCGTTCACCTTGAACGGCGACCCGTGCGATTTCAACTTCATGTCCCTGAATATACGGTACGACGATGGTTTCGTCGCTTACCTCAACGGCGATGAGCTGGAGCGGAAAAACTTTAGCTTAACCGCAACACCGGCCTGGAACTCGAACGCCACCGTCAACCATGAGGCCTCCGGATTTGAGACTATTCCTGTGTCCGAAGACATAAACTCCCTGCAGCAAGGTGACAACATACTGGCAATCCACGGCCTGAATATACACAACGCCAGCAGCGATTTTCTTATCTCCGTCGAGCTGGTCGCCAGCGATGTCAATTCCACTACCGGTGGCGTATCACCCGATGCGATCGAGTATAATAACGAGCATCTCACGTTTAACAAGAGCATACACGTTAAGGCTTGTGTGCTGGACGGCGGCACGTGGAGCGCTCTCAATGAGGCGGTTTATGGCGTTGGCCCGGTCGCAAAAAACCTGCGCATCACCGAGATTATGTACCATCCGAGGTACACCGGCGATCCAAACGACCCAAACACCGAATTCGTCGAACTCAAAAACATCGGACCGGGCGCACTTAATCTGAACCTGGCGGAATTCACTAAAGGAATCGATTTCACCTTCCCGGATATAGAGCTTGACCCCGGTGAATATGTCGTAGTTGTCAAAGACATCCGTGCATTCCAGGCCAAATACGGCACATCAGTCAATATTGCAGGCCAATATACCGGCAGCCTTGCCAATGATGGGGAAAGGATTAAACTCTGCGATGCTGTTGGCCGGACGATTCTTGATTTTGAGTACAGGGACGGCTGGCGTTCTATCACCGATGGCGACGGTTTCTCTCTGACTATAATAGATCCAACTGACAGCGAACCGAACAACTGGGACGAAAAAGAATCCTGGCGTGCAAGCGTATACCGAAACGGCTCACCCGGCGCCGACGATAGCGGCATTCTCCCCAACCCCGGTGCCGTGGTAATCAACGAAGTAATGTCGCATTCCAACACCGGCCCGGACTGGATTGAGCTGCATAACACAACCGACGAAGCGATTAACATCGGCGGCTGGTTCCTAAGTGACAATAGCAGAAGTGAGCCAAACCTGACCAAATACAGGATTGCCAATGGAACAACGATCGATGCGAACGATTATTTGGTCTTCTATCAGGACACAGATTTCAACAACCCGGGTGATCCCGGCTGTATTGTACCCTTTGGCTTAAGCGAGAATGGTGAAAAGGCATGCCTGTCTTCACACTTGGACCCCAATGGCATGTTGACCGGCTACCGCCAGATGGAGAACTTTGGTGCTTCGCAGACCAACGTTTCGCTTGGCCGTTACTACAAGCCCAGTACGGGTAATTTCAACTTTGTGGCGATGGATTACAATACCCCGGATGCGAATAATGCTTATCCCAAAGTCGGGCCCGTTATTATTAACGAGATTATGTACAATCCACCAACCGGCAATCAGAATGAGGAATATATCGAGCTGCATAACATAACCGGAACACTGGTGACGTTGTACCGTTATGATAAATTAACACCTTGGAAGTTCACCGATGGTGTTGATTATACCTTCTCGTCCGGCCCGGTTGTGACGATACAGGCTTATGGTTATCTAATATTGGCCAAGGACCTGACAGCCTTTACAGCAAGGTATGGCGGTATGCCGCCCGGCATTCAGGTTCTCACTGGTTATAGCGGCAGGTTAAGCAACGCCGGCGAGAGGTTGCAGATTGGGATGCCTGGCGATATTGATGGGCAGGGTACGCGTCAATATATCCGCATCGACAGGGTGACATACAGCGACGGCTTGCACCCTGAGGATTGTCCCGGCGGTGTGGACCTCTGGCCCACAGAGGCCGATGGGCTTGGCAAATCACTTTCTCGTAAGGTGCCGACTGATTATGGAAATGATGTAGCCAATTGGCAAGCGGATATACCTTCACCCGGCATCGCAAACCCGTAGAATCCTGCGAAAATGCAAACATACCATCTGTTCAAAACCGGTGAAAACAGCAGCGTAGCGAAAATGGAATCTAACTTCGGACTGGCAATCTGTCCGGCACCGTTGTTATTATCGCCTGACTGTTCTTTGTGAACGTTACCAATGTTTTTCTTTCCATTGGTGTTCTTGGCAACAATATAGAGCAAGTAGACTCTATCTGATTATTCAAATCCTTCCCAATTCTATGGTTGGTGATCCACTTAACTATGATACACTTTGAAGCGGACATTGAATCCTCTGCTGGCCCGATATTTTTTTGAAAATTGCAATAATCAGCCAAAAAATGATATTTTTTCGGGCTCGATTCAGGCAAAATCAACATCTGTAGTGACATTTTGGAGACATGGTTTTGTCGAAGAATTTTAACAATTTGCGGTTCATGAGAAGGGTGTCTTGTGTTATAGTCTCTTACTTAAATGCTTCAGTCAAAACGCACAGATATTGATTGTAATATTGAAAAATCAATCAAAGATTTTTCTATAAACGCATTTTACAAGAGAAGTGGCTTGCTAACTATTTAGTAGGAATTCCTCTCAAGACCTAAGGACATTTACTCATGCAGACAACGTGGCCGCTGCTTGTACTGATGAACAACTGATTCTGCGCGGCCGCCATGCCGTCCCAAACAGGTGGAGCCGGTAGTTTGTACTCTGCGAGTTTTTTGCCATCATCCGCGTCGAATGCCTCGATGATACCTCCCTTGCGACCCTCCCAAGCACCGTAGGGGTCCTTTGGATCGACGGTATCCGGGGAGCCGGCCACGAAGATTGTGTCCCCGGCCCGGATCATTGCAGTAACGCGGATTCCGAGGTGCTGCTGCCAGAGAGCCCTGGATGCCTTGTTGCTGCGTTTGGAGCTTGAGGCAGCCATCGGTGTCTTTAGCCGGATGCAGCTAAGTCGGTAGGCCCCCGCGCCCGGGGTGAAGACTGTCTCGCGGCTGCGGGAGGCGTAAAGCTCGATGCCGTATGCGACGCCCTTTCCAAGGACCATAAGGCCGGACGTCTTGGCCCGTCCGACTTGCCAGAACGTCCGGTTGAACCAGCTCGGATCGAGGTAGCCTCCCGATGTGTACAAGTGCTGTCCACCGCGGCCGCCAGAAGAAGAGACCTGCATTTGTCGGATGAACACGCTTTCGCCGTCGGTTGCCGGGATGTCGTTCAGTAGCCCGGACATTGTGTTGGCACTCGTCTCGGGAGATATCTTACCCGTTTCGGGATCGGGGCTGTAGATCGTCTCGTAGTGGTCTACTTTTGCAGTTGTGGCGTCGAGAGCATAAACATGGATACCGCCATCGAGATACGAAGATCGGCCGGCGGCGAACCAGCATTTGCCGTCGCGGACGAGCACACTGCCGGGTACGGGCCAGGGCGACTCCAATTGGTCGAAGGCGGTGACAAGGCCGTGTTGCGGCGCGGCGTGAAACCGCCAGACGAGTTCGCCGTCTGCTGCGCGGAGGCAGTGGACCCGTCCATCAGCCGAGCCGAATATAGCCAGACCTTTGTAAAGAGTCGGAGGCGAGTCAACGCGGGTCCCGGCCGTGTAGCTCCAGATGTCCTTGCCGTCATCGGCTCCAAACGCGTGGACAGTATGGGTATCCACGCCAGCGACGAGTACCTTGCCACCAGCGATAACGAGACCGCTGGGCTTGGCACCGATGTCGGTCTGCCAGGTGATTTTCAAGTTAGTGGGGATGGTCGAGTCCGTTGCACCGCTGCGCCGAGGATCGTGTCGGTAAGTGGGCCAATCATTATTCGCAGTTCGTGTCTCGGTGTCCCTATTTCGTATTGTGTTGTAGAGCGGGCCTTTCTCAAGGCGTTTCTTGACCTCAGGCCTTGACTTCCTTGCAGGGGCCAAGGCGTTGAAACCAGTGAGCTTGGTAGTGATGTAGCAAGCGCATGGGTGCGGCGTGACGTAAAGCATGCCATTGCATGGCAGGTAGCCGAGCAGGCAGCCGCTGCGTACCCAGTGGTTCTGGTAGTTCTCCCCGGTAGACAAGTCCACAAACTCCACACCGCGGCGACACGACAAGAGGAAACGCTCGGTGATTTTGTTACGATAGCAGCGATGATGGTGCCCGACGTTGAATATTTCTCTCGTTGGAAGCTCTTTGCAGAGTTCGCCGGTCCTCAGGTCGAGGGCCTGGATATGGTAATCTACCTCGCTTGGGTTCTTGGCCCTAAAGCCGCCGCCCCACGATGAACCGAACTCGGCTTCGGCGTTCACGTGGGTCCACACGGCGTTGGCCACGACGAACACGTCCGGCGGCGTGCAATGGCCCCAGCCGCCGTAGGCGTGCTTCCACATCTGCTGCCCATCCTTGGCAGCGAAGGCGTAAAGGGTGCCCGGCATCGTGTGGTACGTGTGATGCGTGTTCGGTTCGGGCTGTGCCAGCAGGACCACGCCGTCGTGATACACCATTACCGTCAGTTTGTACTCGTACATCCCCGCAAATCCGATCCGCCGTACGGCGCTGGCAGGTAGGGCAGGACGATCGATTCGCCACAATCTCTTGCCCGAGTCCGCATCCAGACACTCAATCGCCTCTGTTGTTAAGACGAAGACCTTGCCGTCACCCGCGGCCAGTTCAAGCCTGCCGAATGGGTCCTGACCCTTGCTTGCACGGATACCGGCAAACGGCCCCTTCTTCCAAATCACTTGGTCGGTCTTGATATCGACTGCGCAGACGTGCTTGGCCAGGGCGGAATCTGAGGCTTTCTCGGACGGATTTAGCGACATGATCAACCGCCTATCGCTAAAGAGAATCTCATCGGCATTTACAGTCTCATTATAGACACGTTTCACCTCGCCGGTGGCCGCATCCAGAGCCGTCACCGGTGCGGTGGTGCCAAGCGTAACATACACTGTATCTCCTACAGCCACAAGACGCTTGCCCACATTCGGCGGCATGGTGAACCGCCCAGTGGTAACACCCTTTCCCGTGTTGGGTGTGCCGCTGAATTCCTCCGAGCCCCACTTCGATATGGGGCACTTCCACAGCAGTATTCCGCTGAAGGCATCGCGTGCGATGACAAACCACTTGCTTGGCACGGTGCCGTCTGCGCATGTCAGGGTCTCGTCACAAATATAGAACAGCCTCCCGCCAGCCGATACCATTGCGCTGACGCTCGGCGTCCAACCGTGGCTGCGGGCCCACAGAGACCCGGCCGTCCACTGCAGATGGCGTGGTGGACCGACAAGTATATCGTTGGCCACGGCGTTGCCGCCGGCATCGTGGAGATGATGTGTCCACTCGTCGATCTCCTTTGGCCAGGGCTTGCGGATCGCTTTCCACCGCCCGCCCTGCTTTACGCAAACTACGCCTAACGGCGCAAGCACGCGCAACACCTCTTTCATGGAAACCCCGCCCAGATCTTCGGCCACGAGAACATTGACCAAGTTGTCAATATACGGTAAATGTTCGCCATCGAAGGTGTCGACCGACACGGGCCCGTACCGCTCAAGCAAGCGGATGTGCTTGCGGGCTTGTTCGATATTCTTTACATTCCTATCCAGTCCATGGACTATGTAGCTGCCATTTGTTCGCAGTGCCGCCGTCAGTTTCCCATCTCCACAGCCGATATGTACAACAAGCCCTCCTTTAATACCCGCTGAATCCAAGATTTTCTGTGCCGTTGTCTCTTGTTTTGACTGTTGTGCTTTTGCCCCTGTCAGGATGCACAATGTTATCAAAAGGGCAGCGATTGGTTGCGAGATCAATCTTCCGTCTTTCATTGGATTCCTCCTTTTCTATCCTTCACATGTTATCTTCCAGCTATACTTTTTATCTACGAAATATAAGTCGCAATATGCTCAAGCACTGCAACAGCTTGATCTTATGTTTTCTACGTTATAGCGGACTGTTTTGACAAGGCCCATGAAACCATACTGCTCGTTATCAAGTGTGGCAGCCCCCGAGCATCGATCAGATAATGTATAGGCAAAATCCCTTCGCCTCTCTGCGCGTATGTTTGAAGTTTCACGCTGCGTCCACCTTTGCACCGAAAGTGTGTTTCGCCGTCATAGATAAGAGTCTGATTCGGCTTAAACAACGACAAATCCTGCAAAAGGTCAAACGTGATGCTCAGTTTTGGATTCGCTTTGTGGAGAAGCACATCCGGAATAGTCCACTGCGACAGAACTTCCCTTTTAGGGTAGAATTCATATTTGTGATTACCGCTGTCGACTCGGATGCTTCCATCTCTGCAACTGCCTTTCTCAATCAGTTTCGAAAGGGAACGAATCTTACCTTTCGGGTCAACTTCATAACTTTGGAAATTCCAGCGGCGCAGGGAATTGAGATCATCTGGTTTGCAGATAATTTCTGCCTTGATAAAGTTATTTACGCCTCCAATGAGCGTTTTCTGGCTTATATTAAAGACGACCTGACCCCTTGCTCGCTTACGCTCAATAGTCAACTCGCCGATTACAGTATTGGCATATGTGTCACGTTTACCTTTGCTCCAGTGCCAGTGAACAATATCATAAGTCAAAGCATACTCTTTACCGCTAATGACAGTCTCGGCTGGCAGGAAGCGCGACAGGTGGTCCCGAACAGGTTTGACTGCATATGGACCGGTTGACGCATCAATGCCTGAGCCGACAGTTTCTTTCGCAGATAATAACGGCAGCCTTCCAGCCGCAGCTAACGCCCCAGCCATCAGGCTGCTGCTTAAAAACTCCCGTCTATTGATTGTCTGTGGTTTCAATATCTCAGTCCTCGGATTTGACCTTCTTATACCATTTAACATAAGCTCGATAATGATTAGCTTTGGGGCGACCTCCCCACTTTTTGGCAACCCGGCTTTGATTAGCAAGCCGTTTGTCATAGCCGGCCGGCCCCGTGTAAATTTCTATCTGCGAAAGATATTCTTTGAAGTGCTCAAGGTGACGTTTTTTCACAGTGGCATATTTCTGAACATCCGCAAGGTCTATGGTCTCCAGAGGATCATTTTTGATATCGAACAGCCTGGTCTTGTCCCTGTATATGATGCTCTTGAAACGTGAGTCCCTTACACAAACCGAAAGTTGTCCAATGGAGGTTTCGCAGATAACGTAATCCCGCCATTTCGTATCTTTGCCCTCAAGCAGCGGTCGCCAGCTTCGCGCGATGCCCATCCTCGGCAGCGGCGGCGCACCCGCATAATCACAAATCGTCGCTGCGATATCCACTCCTGAAACCATATGTTGTGTATCACGGATACCCTGTTTAACTTCGACCGGCCGGCAGACAATTGCAGGGACGCGGCTCGCTTCTTCCTCAAGGTAGCCTTTACTTACTTTTGCATGAAAACCAAGGCCGTCTCCGTGGTCGGAGGTCAGTATGAACAACGTGTTGTCGGCATAAGGCCCTTTGCGAACAGCGTCATAAACCCGTCCAACCTCGGCATCAACCATCTCAACCATCCTGTAGTAGCTGTAAATGTAGTAATGCCAATCCTTGATACTCCAGTTACGGATCTGTCGCATCCCTGTATTTCTGTAATCAGGCTCGAAGTTCTCAGGCAGAGGCGGTAATTCCTCTTTGATCCTGGAAGCAAACGCATATTTACCGGGTCCTCCATCACTCGAAGCGGAATAGCAACAATCGTGAGGATTCAGAAATCCAACGGATAAAAAGAAAGGCTTTTTGCTGGTGCGGTTTTGCAGATAAGCAACAGCTGAGCGTGCTACGACCGAATCTCCAAGCTCTCCATGGCCGGAGCCACGGTGCAGAACAGTAAAGCTATCAGCCACATTTCGACCGCTGACATGCCATTTGCCCGTATGAACACATTCATAGCCATGTTTGCGCAGCCACTGGCCCAAGTCCGGTATCCTGGAATCAATCGGATAGCTGTTGACCACAACACCGTGTTCTTTTGACATCCGTCCTGTAAACCAGCTCGCCCGCGCAGGACAACACTGTGGCATGGCACAATAAGACTCCATAAAGGAGTAGCCTTCACGCACCATTTTGTCCATATTAGGTGTGTGAACATATTTGCAGCCATAGGCCGATATAGTCTTGTGATGCAGCTGATCCACATGAACAAACACTATATTAGGTTTTGTCATGGTCATCTGTTCAGTCGATTCCTACTCCTAAAATCTATTCAACAGCTTTAACAACTTCATTTCCTAAGATCGTTGAGGTAATAGTACATCCTTTCGTTCTTATCTGTTACTAAACGATAGGATGGCCCAACCGTTCAACGCCTGCCTTCCATGCAAACAACACGACCATCCAATGTCGCAAAATACAGGCGTCCGCTCGCTGCAGCCATGCCATCAAATACAGGTGGACTGTCTAAATCATATTTTCCCAGTTCAGTTCCGTCGGCAACCGAGATAGCCAAAAGCACCGCACCCTTCTTCCCATTGAAAGCCGCCACCTGCTCAGCAAGGTCCCGCCTGACCTGCGATTCGCTTATCTCTCTAAACGCCTGCGGCTCATCGAGCATATCCGGAGGCCCGGCGATAAAGAGTGTCTCTCCCGCAAGAACCATCGCACGGACAAATATTGACATGTCCTTCGTCCAGTTATGTTTAACCATGAATCCCGGCACAGATCCGCCTCTGCCGGCAAACTTCATGGCCCTCCCCAGTTTGCCTTTTACAGCTACGGTACCCTCTACCTTGCCATCGTTCTTATTATCCGATGCATCTACAGCACCATCTTTCTCAAAGGAGTACCATAGAACAAGACCTTTTTTATCCGCTGTCACTTCCCCATGGCTTAAGGCGTGTTTGGTTATCTCGGCCCCGCTCAGTGCCCGGTGATAAACCCTGACCTCATCGATAATACCCTTAAAAGCAAATGGGCTGGTGTAGTCACCCACTGTAGAACCATCATCAGCGCCTATCTCCATCGCCTCCTGTGGATCTTGTGTTATAAATCCGGCCGCTTTCGCCGACCCGGCTGGTTTGCCGTTCACATAGATCTGCAGTTCCTTCTCAGCTGTCAACACACCTGCCAGATGTACCCACTGTTCGCCGACCTTCACCTTCGCTCTGACAGAGGCCGACTTGCCGCCGATGCGGACAGCGAACCGTGGTCGTCTATTCTCTAAATACATTGCATAACCCTGCGAGCTTCCACCCCGAGCGAGAATAATCCCGCCGGGTTTCTCAGTCTTGACCCATGCCTCGATAGTTACTTCCTTGCCGACCGGATTGAGGCTCGCGGACTTGCCAACACTAATCTGCGACTTTCCGGTCCCCCCACCGGCCTGTGAATCCGCTGCGTGCTTGTCTGAGGCGAAAAGGTGATGCTCAATCGGCGTGGTCCACCGGTAGTACTGCGGTTTGCGGCCGAAACCATAAACCGTCGAATCATTGAACGTAAGAATCCTGCCAGCTGGAGCAGCCTTGCCCGCCAGAAAATAACCGCACCAGCCGCTCACAAACCTGCTGCCGTACATCCAGTACGTTCGATGCCACCAACTGTCGTCGAGGAAACCCGTAGGACAGAAAAGATGCGCATGCTCAGGCCGCTGCGTGGCGGGCGGCGCGCCCCGGTCCGCGTCCTCTCCACGAGGAAACTCCTCCAACGCAACCCGTGTCCCGTCCGGATTGAAGCATTCCGAACGCATGTAAATTAACCGACCATCGCTCGATAAAATATCCGGCAGTGCGACGGGCATGTTCAACCAGCTCACATAGGCCTGCAGGTCTTTGCCCGTCGCTGCATCGCGTTCGTCGAGGATAGTCTCCGATAGCAATCGGCCTGTTTTCGCACTCAGACGCAAAAGACGAAGTCCGCCGTCCAAAAACATCGACCTGCCCGCGACACAATACAAAACACCGTCCTGAATAAGCACGCTGCCGTGGACCGGCCACACCGACTCTAATTGCTCGAATGACATCAGACGCTCATCTATCGGCCCCGCTCGGAATCGCCACGCAAGAGCACCATCCGAGGCATCAAGACCGTATACCCACCCATCGGCCGACCCAAAGAACACACGTCCTTGATAAACAGTCGGCGCCGAATCAATACGCCCGCCGGCCGTGAACTCCCAGAAACGCTCGCCGGAACCAGCGTCAATCGCATGGATGGTGTGTGTATCCACCGACGCCACGAACACCCTCCCACCAGCGACCACTGGACTCGTGAGTCCCCCTCCAATATCAGTCTGCCACGCACGCTCCAGTGCCTTCGAAACCACCGTGCTCGCGCAGCCGCTGCGAGCGGCATCATGACGATAAGTAGGCCACATCTCCTCCGTCACCTTCGCCGTGATGTTCTTACTGTATGCCGGCCCCTTTTCGAGACGCGTTTCGAATGCCGTACGTTTGGGAACGCGTGATCCCGCCGATACAGGCGACAGTGCGTTGAAGCCAAACATCTTGGACTCGAGATAGCACGCGCACGGATGAGGAGGATTATAAACCATGCCGTTTGCAGGCATGACGCCGTACAAACACGCGCCCCGGACCCAGTGATGTGGAATCCACTGCTCATTCTGAACGTCTATGAATTCTGTCCCGGTCCGAGACATCAACAGGTACTTGTCTGTCGCCTTGCCGCGATAGCAGCGGTGATGGAACCAGTAAGTCTCGACATCAGGTTTAAACTCGGCTTTGACTTCTCCCGTGCGAGGATCCCGGCCCTCAAACACACCTACAGCCCTCCCGCTCGTCGTTTCCCCCGTCCACACCAGCCCGTTTGCCACAAGCAGGTCTTCCGGCGATCTGTACCCGGAAGGCGGGTGATAGGCCGACCAGAGAACTTTACCTGTCTCTGCTGACAACGCTGTCATAGTGTCCTTGCCGCTGGTATACCACGATCCCGTCTGCTTGCCCGCCGTCTCTCCGCCCGAGAACAAAACCACATCCTCATAAACAACCAGTATCGGTATGTAAAATGAAAGGATTACGTCTGCCCGGTCAATTGGATCCGACCGCCATTTCTCATCACCTGTATTACGGTCGAGGCAAACAACGCTCTTGCCATCGTGAAAGTAAACACGCTTCCCGTCGGCCGCCAGCGTTCCGGGCAACACGCAACTTTTAACGCTCCATAACACCTCTCCACTGTTCACACGGACAGCCATAACTTCTCTGGACTGTTCATCCCAGAACTTGCCTCCGTACGCACTGCCAATCCTCTTTAGATTAGCGAACTCAGGTTCTTTGGCTTCCTTATTAACGAGCAGAAACAGTATATCTTCCGCAAGCACAGCCTCCTCGGTGGCTTTAGTCTCTTCGTATGTCTGGATTGTCTTGCCTGTAGCCGCGTCCAGCGATGTTAGAGGTCCGTCGAGTGTTAGCGTCACATAGACGCGCTCACCCTCCGCAACCAAACGGCGGGGCAATTGTGCCGGGCCACTCTTGAGCGGCCAGAGGTGCGTGTGCCATTTGCTCACCGGCCGTTTCCACAAAATCGTACCGTTGAATGCGTCCCTTGCAATCAGCGACCATTTCGGCCCGACCAGAATTGAAAAATGCGATGCCTCATCCAGGATATAAAAGATGCGCCCACCGGACGACACAACCGCACTCACACTCGACATGCGGTCGTGATGCCGCGCCCAGCGCGGGCTGCCCACCCACTGCATTCGGCGGGGCGGACCAACGACCGTATCGTGCGACACGGCATTGTTCGATGCGTCATGCAGGTAGTGTGTCCACTCGTCAAGCTCTTTCGGTCTCTTCTTGACTATCTTCTTCCAGCTCCACCCCGTCTTAACATAAGCAACACCGTTGGGACAAAGCACACGCATTACTTCATCCATAGAAATCCCGCCGAGGTCCTCAGACACCAACAAATTCACAAGATTATCAATGTAAGGCAAACGCCTGCTCGTACACTGGTCGACGGAAACCTTCCCGTAAATCCCAAGCAACTGGATATACTCACGTGCTCGCTCAACGCTCTTTGCATCTTTATCCAGACCGTGCACTAAGTAACTGTCACCCGCCCGTAACGCAGCCGTCAGCTTTCCATCTCCACAGCCGACGTGGACAATAAATCCGCCCTGAACACCTGCCGCATCAAGAATTTTCTTAGCCGCCTTCTCCTGATTCGAAATGCCGGCCTTTGCCTCTAACCCAATACATGACATTACAAAAAGGCAGACATATCTTATTAAGGTCAGATTACTATTTTTCATTATCCCTATCCTTTCTGCTCTAACACAAGTGACATCTTCTTTGATACGGCCTATCCTCACAAAACGTACTGTCAATATGGTTGTCCGAACCTTCCGCCACTAAAAATAAACACAATATTCTACCATAAAACACTACGTAATCGCTATCTTCTTTCTCATTGGACCACCTCGCAACAATCGCTTAGATGTTGCACAAGCCCAAAGATTAACTCGTAAAGACATCCATAGGAGTTGTTATTCCACTCCATTATAATAAACTATGAAAAGAACATTGAATCCGGGATTTGTCAAAAAATATTCGTTTTTGATAAAAATTTGATGTTTGGTTCCTCCATCACTCATCAATTGTGAGATCTGTAGTGACAAAATGGAGACACGAATTTTCGAAGAATTTTGACATTTTGCAGCTCGTGGGAAGGGTGAGTTTGGTGCACGTGCTCTTGGCCTTACTCCCGTCGAATATAGACGAGGTAGGCGCCGGAATGACTCCGAATACTCCCACTTATCACAGCCGGAAGGTTATTGCATTTTTCTTGTCAGAAAGCTGTTAATTAAGGTAAAATGTCAGTTGTACGTTTTACGATAGATAGCTGTTGATAAACAAATAAGTAATATACGGGAGAAGCACTTATTGAAAAGATGTCTAATCTAGCAAAACAACTTATCTATTTTGCGCAGTGCCGGGCAATGCGTTATCTAAAGTGGACATTGGTGGTTGCAGTTGTGATATTGGTAGGCTCTAGCGGCGGGAATGTATCACAAAAAGCCAAACAACAGGGCCTTGGAACATCAGTGGTTTTGATTCGAAGCGCCAGGCAGGACTTCAACTATACCACTCCTTGGAAGCAGACTGCGATGAGTCAAGGCATAGGCACAGGACTTGTCATAGCAGGCAAAAGAATCCTTACTAACGCCCACAACGTCAGCAACTACAAATATCTTGAACTTAGAAAGGAGAATGTCGCGAAACGTTATCCAGGAAGGATCGCATTTATCGGCCATGATTGTGACCTTGCAATACTGACTGTCGATGATGAAAGCTTTTTTGATAACACTGTCCCGCTCAAGCTGGCAGGAATTCCAAAGGTAAATACCACGGTTTCGACATACGGCTTTCCGATAGGCGGTAGCCGGATTTCGGTCACCGAGGGAGTGGTTTCCCGCATAGAGATGGACATTTATGCCCACAGTGGAGCTGATTCGCACCTAGTCATACAAACTGACGCAGCCATCAACCCCGGCAACAGTGGTGGCCCGGTTATGCAAAATGGTAAAGTAGTTGGAGTGGCCTTTCAGGGGCTGCGGCAAGGTGAAAATATCGGCTACTTAATTCCTACAACCGTCATCAGGCACTTTTTAACTGATATACAAGATGGTAGGTATAACGGCTTCGGATCGTTGGGTGTCGCCCTGTATCCTGGTCTGCACAACGTAAGTTACAAGGATTACCTCAAAGTTCCGCCGCAAGAAGACGGCATAGTAGTAATTTCTACGATGATGCATAGCTCGGTCGAATCAATACTACAGCCAGGAGATGTAATCACACAAATCGACGATTATAACATTGATAATGATGGTATGGTGCAGATATACGGTCTAACATTGTATCTGGCCGAGGTCGTTGAGACTAAGCAGATCGGCGAAACGGTAGAGCTGACTTTCTATCGCCAGAGCAAACTAATGAAAGAAACTGCAATGGTGGCATTGAATAGACCTATTCTCGAGTACGCACGCCAATATGACCTCCCGCCGCGATATGTGTGCTTTGCCGGGCTGACATTTATTCCGGTGACACGAAACTACCTAGAAACCTGGGGACGCGATTGGCTGACCGATATACCCTTCTATCTGCGATACATGTTCCACAATTCGATGCAGCTCAATACCGACAGGCAGCGTAAAGAGTACGTGGCTCTTGCCGAAATTATGCCCGATCAGGTCAACTCTTATTCCAACGATTTTGAGGATAAGCCAGTTGAGAGTATAAACGGAACTGCAATCCACAGCCTTGATGACGTTTACAATGCCTTTAAGCAACCTATTGATGATTTTCATATCATAAAGTTTATGGGCAATGACCGTCCACTAACCATTGACGCACAAAAGGCCCAGCTCAGAAAGCAACAAATACTGAATAAATACCACATACCTGCCGAGACTCGCTTGGAGAAAAAGTGATGAGAAAACAAACGGTTCTCATATTCATTTTATTAGGCGTTGTTGTCACCTTTTGTCCGCAACTAAACGCTGATGAGAATAGTCGAGTGGATATAACGGAAGCAATGAAGCAGTCCATCGTCTACTTACAAACATCCTTTTACGGTTACGACCAAGGCCAGCCATGGGAGCACAAAGATCTCTCAGAAAATTGGGCATGTGCATGCGCCGTTGGTGAATATGAAGTGCTTACGACAGCCTGGAACGTAGCAAATATAGCCTCCATAAAGGCTCTGAGATATGGTCAGAACGGCTTTGTTGATGCGAAAATCAAAATCATCGACTACGAAAGCAATCTTTGTCTCATCGAGTTCGAACGTAACGCAATTAGCAAACCTTTGAAGCCTCTTGTGTTCACTGAAGATTACCAGAAAGGAGCCGAGGTTAATTTCTACTGGCTTTCATCAGGTAACCATTTGTATAGCGGACGAGGTTACCTTGACCATACAAGGGTTGAAAAGATAAATATTTCATATGAAAAACGCCTCCATTATGTAGTTACCAACACATCCCACCGGACGGGTATAGGACAGGTTTACTGTGTCGGTTCAAAACCAATTGGCATAGCCTGCTGGTCAAACAAGAACAAAGAGGCGAGCCTTATCCCCGCAGAGATAATTAATAAGTTTTTAGCTGAAGTAGTTGATGGCAATTATGAGGGCTTCGGAGCAGTGGGCTTTGAAACTTCCAAGCTGCTTGATCCCGTTATGCGTTCTTTTCTGAAGATGCCCCCATCTCTCAAAACCGGCGTCTATGTAAGCGACGTTTATAACGTGGGCAGCGGCAGCGATGTCCTCAAAACCTCTGACGTTATATTAGCAATTGACCACAACACTCTTAATTCTTATGGCCGATTCATGCATCCTAAATACGGGCGATTATTCTTCCATCACCTTATTACAAGCAAAGCAGTTGGCGATAATGCTTTGTTCGAACTTTGGCGCGATGGGGAAAAAATACAACTCCAAGCTGAGGTTAAAAACTTCAAGGCCTCCGAAATGCTCGTACCATATCACGAGTTCGACCAACAACCGGAATATATTATTACAGGCGGCTTCGTTCTACAAAAACTCACCCGTGAGTACCTGACCCAATGGGGCGACGAGTGGGTCGGGAAAGTCTCGCCTCACCTGTATCATTATTATCGTGATCTTGCCTTTAAACCTACTGACGAACGCAAAGACATTGTGATATTAAGCTACGTCCTGCCAGCTAATATCAACCTCGGCTACAAAGGCCTCAGACAAATAGTCGTTAAAAAGTTCAATGAGATGACCATACGTTCCATAGCAGATATCCTGGTAGCACAGAAACTGAATCCAGACTCAAGGTATGATGTGATCGGATTTGAACTGGACAATCCTACGGTTGTCATTGACCGTGATCAATTGCCAGCAGCCAATATGCTTATCAGCAGGAACTACGGCATACGTAAACTTGTAAATATTAATCAGTAAGGTAATGGGTTATCCCTCCCGAAAATTCATCAGTCGCCTATATAATACCAATTGTACTTATTTTCGGCGTTTTTAGGAAATTGACCTGATGCCGTTCGTATGATGCCTGCGTTGCCAACTATTGAATTGTTCATCTGCTCATAATATATCAGGCGCAGGATTTAATTCTAATTGGTATAACTCCTGAAGAATAACATAGTCCTGTAGTTTTTTACTGATCTGATTTTTTAATTTTCAGCAAAATTGAAAAGTCAATTGGCCGATATAGAACAACGACTCCTATTTAGCGGAGGAAATCAACTCACCGAACAGGGTGGTGGTGAAGTCGTTTGTTCCTTTGCCATTTTGTCGAAAAAGGCCGTGCACTTTTCTTCGAATCGATTTTGTTGAGTTTGCTGTCACAGCCAACTCAAGCCGGGTTGTTCCACAGCACAACGGACTGACGCTTATGGCTGCTCGGTTCCCCGCCTGACCAGGTTCACGCCATTCGTTTGCATGGGACCCGGCTGTCAACGCCGCTTATGGCAGTAGTAACTCAGCTTAATCAACCCTCAGAAAAGAATTCAGCCTCGCTATAGCGGATTGCGAGTA
Source organism: Phycisphaerae bacterium (assembly GCA_030613765.1). Next base: position 7,825 of record JAUWLI010000002.1, on the reverse strand, counting down.
TAGGGTACCGCTAACACCCCGCCTAGCACGGCCAATCTCATATAAAATCCACAGCCACAAAAGTGGCGGCAAAATATGTTAATTGATTTGTTGTAATCAAGCAACTCTTTTCGGACACCGGGTCCCTGCCTAAGGCATTCGGGGATTCGGGGGGCAAATATAAAGACAGCTCGATTTTAACTGACTTTTAAGAGAACATACCAAGGCGGTCGAGCGTATATTTGACAAGCTGAAACGGTGGCGGGTGATAAGCTGAGAATAGTTTTTCGTGTAGGGGATATAGAGAAGTCAATGAGTTCGGTCAGCAAACAGCAAAAGCAGCTATTATTCGATTATTCCTTAGGTTTGAGTTCCGAGAAAGAAATTGTCCTGGCCGAGCAATTAATTGCCAACAACAAAGTCGCCGCCGAGATTCATTCAAAGCTCAAGGCCAGCCTTGAGCCACTTAACAGCATACGGGTCGAAGCGTGCCCGGATGAACTGGCAGAGCGGACCGTGCGGCGGCTGTGTGCATTAGCGAAGTCAGATCGAGGCGTAAAAAAGACGCAGGGACCTGCAATCAAGATTCGCACCTGGCGCAACTGGGCTGATATTGCTGCAATTGCAGCAGTCATTTTTCTTATAGTGAGCGTTCTTATTCCATCATTTAGCTTTGCCCGCCATCAGCACTACAAGAATGTTTGTCAAAGACACTTAAGCAACATCTACCAATGTATTACTATTTACTGCTCCGACTTTGACGGTAAACTTCCTTACGTTGAAACCAAAGAAGGAGAGCCCTGGTGTGAGATTGGGAAAGAAGGCAAAGAGAACCACTCTGTCACACGAAATCCGTATCTGTTGCTGAAGCTTAGCTACAGCAAGAATCCCGGGGATTTTATCTGTAAAGGCAGAAGGCAAAAAAACTTTGAACCGCTTACAACCTCGCAGGTGCAAGATTATGATGACTTTCCATAGAGAAACCATGTTTCCTACAGCTTCCCTATACCCTGCCGAAAGCATCTAAAGATAACTCTGCTGGGCAGCCAACCTCTGATGGCCGACCGTAATCCCGTATTTGAGGATGTCGAGCAAGATCACTTCGAGGTGCGTCTGGATATCAAGCTGTCGACTCGTAACAGTATCAATCACGGCGAACATGGACAGAATGTCTTTTTCCCCGACGGCCACGTGGAATTTTTGAAAATCCGTCATGTCGGAATTCCACAGGATGATATTTACACGCTGCAGAATATCACAATATATCGAGGAAACGAATGGCCGGCCTGTGACAGCGACCTGTTTTATATTCCTTAGACAAACCAAAGATATCGACGAGAAAATCTCACGCCCAAATCCGTGCGAACAAACGGGAACCTCAATATAAGCACAGCTGGATGACTACGAAAAGGAATTCAGATTTTAAGCAATCGCTATGTCGGGGATAGCATGCTAATTTCGAAGCAGACATTGAATCCGGCATCGAAAAATCAATGTTTTTTCGCTAAAATCAAGGGTGAGTAAATTCAAATATCTACCACATATATTCTTGCTAAATGGTGGAGATGAACTGCTATCTTGTGTCAAAAAGTGTGAGAATTTCGCTGTTATATTCGGCCTGTAATTCGTCAAGTTGTACGTGATGGATATCACCGCGGTGGATAATGAGGCGATAACGCAACACAAGTGGTTTTTCGCGGGATAGTAAAATTGGGTGACGGCCAGGATATACAGGATTCTGGGCACTTCCTTTTCTTCTCAGTATCCATGGTTGGGGATAACCGGGCGAAGAATTATGGCATAGTATTGCTAGGCCGCTTACCTTGCCATCCTTATGGAAAGTACCTGAGAAGTCCAGCCAGGGGCCAGCTTCTACTGATAATCTATTTGGTTCCACGGGGCCGTTGGATCCGGTGAAAGAAAGGCCATCGGGCAATCGTATTCTTGTTGTGAAACCGCCATAGCCCTTATCGTCTTCAGAACCGCCGATACGAACGCCATCCTCAAGAGCAAGCAGACTAATCTGGAAGTCCACCTTGCGGATTTCGTCTTGGGCACGATGAACCCGGATGGTTGTCACCTCTCTTACAAACGCTTTTTTCTTTCCACTTGCATCGGTCCAGAGTGGTGATTTCCAGTGAACGTGAACCTGTAGAACACGCGACTGGGAATCTATCGCTAAGATTCTGGCATCATAGACATCCCAGAAAAAGTCTTTTGCAGCCCAGGGATCCCCAAGTCTTTTGTCCCCAAGCCACACTTGGTGCCAAGCCCAGAATATGCCACGATGATGTAAATGGTCGGCTGGGAAGTCCTCTGTCAGGACCTCGCCATAGAGGCCATAGAGAGGATGTATGTAGTTGGCGCGAGAGTATTTTTCATTTAGGGATTTGTGTTCACGCTGGTAGGACATTACTTTTACTTTACCCTCTGCGATAGTAAAGCCCTGGCTGGTTTCGAAAATTTCAATCGGATTCCGTGTGGTTGTGTTGGTTTTATGCTTAGCTGGCTCACAACCTACAGGTACTAAAGAAGCCGCCAAAACTGCCATCGTCATCAAAAACTTATTCCTAAAATCTTCCATCTGTTTTTTCTTTCTGGACGTAATGATATTCGCTTAGAGGCCATCAACTTTTTTAGCTACACAATCTGACCACATTGTATGAGATCAGTCAATCCATACTTTTGTTACCAATAGACACCAAATACTGCGAAATGTCCAGCCAATTGAGATGCTCTATTTTAGATACAAATGCTCGATTTACAGTCTCTATCACCTTCTGACATGATGTAATCGCAACAGCTGACTATTACAATTTAATGACATATGCCCCATAAATTGAAAAGACAGCCACAACTAAGTCGTTGCGACTGCCTTACTTACGTCAATAGCGGGGGCAGGATTCGAACCTGCGACCTCCGGGTTATGGGCCCGACGAGCTACCAGACTGCTCTACCCCGCGGCCATTTTTCATATTTCCTATTTTATGTAGCTAATCATGCAGTAATATTAAGATAACAGATAAATTGTTTCAAATCAATATATAAAATTACAGATTTTTGCGAATCTTATCCACGATTATTTCGATATTTCCCTCCTGGTACTTATAAGCCGGCCAACGGTCAAAGACGCCATCGCCAGCATTGCGAGGTATTATATGAAAATGCAAATGCTCAACGAGCTGGCCTGCCGCCCTGCCATTATTGCACAACACATTATAGCCGTCAGAATTCATCGCAGTTGATACAGCTTTGGCAATTTTGCCAAGACAAGAACCGACCTGACCTAAAAGTTCACCCGGGCAATCGTGTAACCTTTCAAAGTGCTGTTTGGGAATCACCAAAGTGTGGCCATCACTTAGAGGGCCAATATCCAAAAAAGAAAGAACGACTTCGTCTTCGTAAATTTTCGTAACCGGAACCTGTCCAGCTACCATCTTACAAAAGACACAATCACTGACATTCATTTTAGGATTATCCTCTAAAAGACAGGTTACTGGCCAGGCTCTTCTTTACGACCGCTGTTTTCCGTAGTTCCTTCGACTTCATCAGCCTCTTCAGCTACGATAGTCTCTTCAGTTTCAGTGGTCTCCCGGGTCTGAACCTCCTCCTCAACTTCAACAGTCTTCTTCGCCCTTTTACGAGAACGTTTTTTGGAAGCAGCTTTAGTTTCTTTTTTCGAAGTTTCCTCCGGGCTTATGAGCTGCAGCAAGACAACCTGACCATTATCGCCCAATCTTCTCAAGGACAAACGAATAATTCTTGTATAACCGCCCGGCCTGTCAAGGTATCGAGGGCCAATTTCACTAAATAGTTTCCCAATTAACGTGCCTTTCTTAACGGCCTTGCCATCTTCATGATCTATGATGTCGCGATCGCCAAGTAAGGTAATAGCCCTGCGTCTGGCCGACAATGTGCCTTTCCTGGCCAGGGTAATCAACTTTTCAGCAAAAGCTTTTACCTCTTTTGCCTTTTCGATTGTCGTTGAAATCGTTTCGTGCTGGATGAGCGAAGCAACCAAATTCCGTCGCATAGCCAGACGGTGCTGACTTGTTCGAGATAACCTTCGCCCTGCTACTCTATGGCGCATATACTTAAGCTCCTCTTATAAGCGTTTATTGCACAGTGGATAAATCCGAATAACGAATTACGAAATTCGAAACACATTCAAATGATAATAATTCAAACATTTCAAACATTTTGCTCATCTGGACATTCAAATATTTATACGTCTGTCATGCCTAAAGACAAACCAATATCGGCAAGCTTCCTTTTGATTTCCCGCAGAGAAGTTTTCCCGAAGCTGCGAATCTTCAGCAAATCCGCATCCGTCATTTTCACTAACTGGCCAACCATTTCGACTTTCACTGATTCAAGACAGTTACTTGCCCTCACCGACAGTTCCAACTCCTGAATGGGGATTTTTAGTTTTTCGGCCAATTCCTCATCAATTGCTTCTTCTTCCAACACTTTTTCAATAATCTCAGCAGTAACGGTTTCTTCTCCAACTTCGAAATACTGTACGAATGGGTTGATGTGCTTGCGCAATATTTTTGAGGCCTCTACCAATGCCATTTCAGGCGTGGTTGTTCCGTTCGTCCAAACCTCGATAATAAGCTTGTCATAATTTGTCCGCTGGCCTACTCGTGTGTTCTCGGTTGTGTATCGAACTCTTGTGACAGGTGAATATACGGCATCAAGCAAAATTCTTCCTACTTCCTGGTCGAATCTATCCGCAGCAGCAATTCGTTCTGAAGCCGGCACATAACCACGGCCATTTTCAACCACCATTTCCATTTCAAAATTCACATCTTCAGTCAAGGTAGCTAATACAGAATCTTTGCTTACCACTTCTATGGCCGGGTCAGCAACAATATCGGCTGCAGTTATAACTCCGGCCTTCTTTGCCGAGACCGTCATTGTCTTGGGACCATCACTATGGAGTCGAATGACAAGACTCTTGACATTTAAAACAATATCGGTGGCATCCTCCATTACACCGCTTATCGAGGTAAATTCATGATCAACATTTGCAATTTTGATGGATGTTACAGCACTACCTTCCAAAGAAGAGAGCAACACACGTCTCAGACTGTTACCAATCGTAGTGCCGAAACCACGCTCAAAGGGCTCGATAAAAAAACGGCTATATTTATCGTTCGATACCGTCGTGTCTCGTTCAACACGAGTCGGCAACTCCAAACCACGCCATGTAACTCGCATATATAAAACTCCTACATAAGTTATAAGTTTTGAATTTTCAGTTTTGAGCCAACCCGACTCAACGCTAAAAACCTAAAACTATCCTGTAGCTATCTCGAACAGAACTCTACAACCAGCTGCTCTTCAACAGGAATCTGAACATCATCTCTGCTGGGGAACGCAACAATGGTAGCTTCTGGTTTTTCACGATCCAACTGCAGCCAGCTTTGTGTGGCAAAACTTGGATTACTTTCCAGCTGCTGCTTTACTTTTTTGACGCTTTTTTCGGACCCTTTGATCGTCACCTTGTCCCCGATTTTTGTAGTATAATCACTAATATTAACTTTGCGTCCGTTCAGACAAATATGGCCATGAGCAATCAGCTGTCTTGCGGCCTTGCGTGACGGCACAAAATTCAACTTATATACCACATTGTCCAAACGCCTCTCCAATAATTGGAGCAGGGTCTCTCCGGTATTGCCTTTCATCCGTTCGGCTTTGTGGAAATACCTCATAAACTGCCGATCCAGAAGTCCATAGTATCTCTTGACCTTTTGCTTTTCACGCAGTCGAACAGCGTATTCGCTTGCCCTGCCTCTGCGCCAACCATGCATACCTGGCGCCAAATTACGCTGTTTTTTCTCAACCGGACACTTAGCCGTCTCGCATCTGATACCCTTGAGCATCAACTTCATTCCTTCACGACGACAATGTTTACAAGATGAACCCAGATAACGTCCCATCTTCTTTATTTATCTCCAAAAAAGTTTTGGCAATATCCTAACACCATTTCGTATTTGTTCCTTTTCTTTTTACACACGCCTTCGCTTCGGTGGTCTACATCCATTATGCGGCAGGGGTGTAACATCTTCTATCGAGGCAATGCGTAATCCCGCCTGCTGCAGGGCGGAGATGGCAGATTCACGCCCTGAGCCGGGCCCTTTAACCCTAATCTCGACCTCACGCACGCCATTACGCATAGCATTATTGGCACAACGCTGCGCAGCTTGTTGAGCAGCAAAAGGCGTACTTTTGCGAGAGCCTTTGAAGCCGACACACCCCGCTGAACCCGAGCAAATTGTGTTACCATCTAAATCTGTGATTGTGATCAAGGTGTTGTTAAACGTCGCTTTTATGTGCGCAACTGCCCTGACAACATTTCTTCTGATTTTTCGCTTTGTACTTTTTGCCATTATTTTCTCAGACTAAATATTTCCGAACTTTAATAATCAATTGTCTCTCTAAACATCCCACAACTTATTTTAACAAAATCAATTAAACTCTTAGCGTTTTTCCTTTACGCCTTTCTTGCCTGCAACTGTCTTTCTCGGGCCTTTGCGAGTGCGTGCGTTGCTTTGAGTACACTGACCCCGAACAGGCAAACCCCTTCTGTGGCGAATGCCCCTATAACAACCTATATCACGTAATCGAGCTATATTTTGAGCAACCTGTCTTCGAAGCTGCCCTCCCACAATGTAATTACGGTCGATAATCTGTGTTATCCGGCTAAGTTCGTCCTCGCTGAGCTTGCCGGCCTTTGTGCTTTTTTCGATCCCGGCTTCTTTCAAAATCAGCTCCGAGGTATATCTACCTACGCCATTGATAGAAGTCAATGAAATCCATATAGATTTCTCATTAGGAATATCAACACCAACTATACGGGGCATATAAGCTCCTTTTCAGATTGCTTATTGAGTCATCAACCACACTTTATTGACTCTCATTTACTAATCATCCCTGTCGCTGCTTGTGTCGCGGATTTGTACAAATCACGCGCACAACGCCTTTGCGACGCACAATTTTGCAATTCTCACATATACGTTTTACTGAACTTCTAACTTTCATTTTTGCAACCTGCTAACACAACTTCGGTTCTCGGTCCATGACCGGTCTTACTTCGGGGCGTACAAGCCAGAACTAATTCCGGAGCACTATTCGTCCTCTATTCAAATCGTATGGTGACATTTCAACTACAACTGTATCGCCTGCCAAAATTCGAATAAAATTCATGCGCATTTTGCCCGAAACATGTGCCATAATCTTATGGCCGTTCTCCAATTCCACCTTAAACATTGCGTTCGGCAAAGCATCAATCACTTTTGCCTGTAATCTTATTGTATCCTTTTTTGGCATTTTTCGTACTTCGCGACTTACAATTTCCTGGTCAGCACCTCACAACCATTTTCCACTATCACAATTGTATGTTCAGAATGAGCTGAGCATTTATTGTCTCTTGTTACTACAGTCCATCCATTTTTTAACGTCCTTACGGCACTATTGCCGGCATTAATCATGGGCTCAACTGCCAAAACCATTCCTTCGGCCAACACAATGTCATTGGCAAGCAAATCATCACTGACAAAGTTTGGCAGTCTCGGCTCTTCGTGCATTTTTCTGCCGATACCGTGCCCAACAAAGTCCTTTACTACTGAAAAGCCAGCCGACGCGGCATAATGCTGCATTTCTGCAGCTACATGGCTCCATTTAACAGCCGGCGCAACCATCGCTACTGCTATGTCGAGAACCTGCCTGGTCACGTCCATAAGTCGGCGTTTGGACTCAGAAACCTCACCAATAGCTATCGTAACAGCGGCGTCTCCACAATAGCCGTCAAGTTTAACGCCAAAATCAATACTCAGGATAT
>JAUWLI010000344.1 GCA_030613765.1 Phycisphaerae bacterium | reverse complement strand
AGCTTCGAATCGACCAAATCCGTTATTCGCTTTCGCAGGCTTCTATCGTGCAAGTACCGCAAATGCACAGCAAAAATATCTTTTATCTTGCCTCCGTCGGTATCATCCTGCGCCGCTTCAAGCTCAGTCAACTGGCCAATTGCCGCTTTGAAGGCATCCCTTATCCGCTGGACCTCGTCCGCTCGCTGTGAAGGTGTAATTGAACGGCGGGGAATTCGGTAATCCTCGGAATCGATAATCAGCAATTTGGCAATAGATATGCCCGGCGAGACTGCTATACCTTTTTTTATTTCCATTGAACACTTCTCTTATTTATTATAAATCCGAAACTCGAATATCGAGATTCGCATCTCATCTTTTGGGCCATCTCACTATTGTTTCAGGTCTCTTGCCTTATTTTCGTTTTTTCTTTTTTGGAGTCGGCTCATCGAAATGCTTGTCTTCCACAAGCTCCCGCAAAGCATCGACTGCTTCTTTGGCATCAGCACCTTCAGCTTTAATCTTCAGTTTTGTGCCACAAGTCGCAGCAAGCATACTCATCTGCATAATACTCTTTCCGTCCACGGTATTTTCATCATTGCTGACGTTAATATCGCATTCAAACTTATTAGCAATATCAACGAACTGCATTGCCGGGCGCATATGCAGTCCATCGGTGTTTTTAATCTCCACCGACGCTTCGCAAACCACTCTTTGCGGTGAATCCTTTTCTGTCTGCATATTCATGCCCGGTCTCACCCCCTTACATCCATAAATTTATAATAACTATAACTGCGGATTTTCATCGGCCTCTCTCAGAAGAGACTCGATCTGTTCGGCCGTCTGTGACTGCCTGAGAAACTTTCTAAACTTCTCCTGCCGCAAATGTTTGAAAACATGCTCCATCGTCTGCAGATGCTTGTCGGGATTGTCCAATGGGCTGATTAAAAGTATCACCGAATAAACGGGCTGTTTGTCGAGAGCGGCAAAATCAATGCCGGCACTGTGGCCTCCTATCGAAGCAACTATATCTTTAACCGCACGGTGTTTGACATGAGGGATAGCAATACCTTTACCCATTCCCGTACTTGCTTCTTTTTCCCTTTTAATCACCGCCTTTGTAATCTCTTCACAGTTACCCTCCCCGAGCCGCCCGGCTTTATCAAGGGCCGAAACAAGCTCCGCTATCGCACCGTTACGGTCTGTGGCTTTTAGCTCTGGAATCAACGCCTTAAAACAGACAAAATCTGCAAATCCCATCTTATCCTGCCCAATCTCATCCCATTAGTAGGACTACATGACCAACTCATAAACACAAAACAACAATCATGAGTGCACAAGCTAAAAGTATATTGTATCACCGTGCTGTTATTCTCTTACGTCCTGTTCTAAATTACCTGTGTGTTTGTTGTCTCGTTCTCTGCCCTTTTTTCTTCTGAGCTGCCGTTCAAGTTTGTGGACAGCTAAATCAATACACCGGTAAGCATCATCACCGGTTTCGGTAACAATGAAGACCTTGCTGTGTTCGCCCCTTGCAATTATCTCCACACTGGTATTGCCTCCCTGACTGCCGTCGATAATTACCTCAACCTGGTTGATACTATTGTAGTACTTTGGTAGCTTGGCGGTCTTTTCCTCTGCGTGTTTTCTAATAGCTTCCGTTATGTTGATATGTTTGCCGGTAATAGTAAAAAGCAAAATCGTTCTCCTTAACTAAATTTCGGATAAAATCCATCTCATTCTTCTTTATTTTCCGCCACAGCCTTCGGTAAAACGGCTATGTGCTCACTGCCCGGTGCTATAACGCCTGCGCTGACTGTAAATCTAAGCGCCTCTTCTACTGTCATATCAAGCTCTATTGTCTGCTTTTTGGGCACCATTATAACAAAGCCTGTAAACGGCGTTGGTGAAGTGGGTATAAGAACAGTTAGAAATTCCTTTTTGACATTGTCTACGACCCTCTGAATTCCAGAGCCGGTAACAAAACCAATCGACCATATACTCTTTCTGGGATACTCAACGGCAACAACCCTCGAGAACAGCTTTTTTTGCTCCTCCTGGGTAAGCAAAAAATCGGTAATTTGCTTTATATAAGGGTAAACCCGTCTTAAAAACGGCGTATTCATTATGAACTTTTCGGTCATTCGCCATAGCGTTTTACCAACGACACTGGCCAATAATGCGCCCACTATGCAAACGGCAACCAGAGCTATCAGAAAGCCGGCTATAGAGCCCCATCCATCAATCCAGAAATTGCTCCAGACCTGCCTCATGGCTTCATTACTTGGGTCATTCCACTCCAGCCCCTTAACCAGCATTGTCAAGCGAACCAGACCACGATTTATATAGACACTGATATTTTCCTTGATAAAAGTGTATCCCACGTAGAACAACGAGATGGTCAGAACAGTCGGTAATAATACCGCCAGACCCCGGAAAAAATAGCTTCTTAAGCGTCTCGAAAGACTCATATCTTTAACACCAAATTCCCTGCTGTTATCAACCTGTTAATTCCTGCTCTATTGATGGCTCCTGAAAAAACGAACCTTAAGCAGTGCACCGTATTTTAATCTACGGACTTCTTAGAGTCAACAAAAAAGTCTTTAGGGCTTTCAAGGCCGTTTTTGGGTGCCTCCGGCAGATGTGCACCAACCAAATGTATAACGGCCCCCGGCAAAGAGGCGAGCATCCATACGGCCCGCTGACAGAGCGCCAGAGCAAAGGCAGCCTCCTCGGCAACACCAGCAAACATAGAAAACAAATAAGTAAGCATACCCTCAACCACCACCGCACCGCCGACACTCACAGGCACCGCCCCCAACACCCAGGTGAGCGTAAAGAAAACGTAGTAATATTTGACATCGGCCTGAATTCCAATATTGCGACCAAGGAGCCAGAAAGCGGTGATTGTGAGCAACTGCAAGAAAACCGTCAATCCGAAAGCGAGCAGAATTGTGAGCGGCTTTTTGCAGTAAATAACAATCGCGTCCCTGAACTTAATAATTACTTTCAAGCCGGACTGGCGGATGTATGAGCAGGCCTTGAGCAGCATCGAGCGGCTCCTCTTGTTCAACAGGAGAACGCACAAGATTACAATAATAATGACTACCGCCCAGAAAAAGACGGATTTGTATTTGGCAATAGAGCTTAAAAAGCCACCGGTGCCGCTGAAAGTTCTTTCAAGGCCCTTACCTCGTAAGAAAAGCAAGTAGAAGAAGACAGCAATTACCAACGTGCTTGATAAACCGATTACCCTGTCAACGAACACACTGAG